>BNUH01000002.1 GCA_025997215.1 Clostridia bacterium | reverse complement strand
GTCCTCCCAAGGAAACCGCCTATATACATAACGTTATTAGGTATGTTAGGTTCAATTCGACCGCTTACCTCACAGTCTTTGATGTGTACATTCTTAGCAAACTGAATGAAGCCGCCAACACATACATAAGAATAGTAGCCAATCGGTCCAGAGAATGAAGTAATGTCAACATTCAAATGTATGTTTTCAATGGTTATGCCATCTATAGGCTTATCCGGCAATTCTGAGGGATTGGTGTCATTAACGGACCTTAACATCGGCTTATCCAGCGCGAAATTGGCCTGGCTTGAACCATTACCACCAATGCGCACCTTGCCGCTGGTTTTCGTGCCAATTATCGTGACGTTGTCCTTGATGGGTACCGTCGTCCACGTCTGACCCGGAAGGTCAGACCCGTCAATTACATCGCTAGGTATATGTATAGTGTCGCCAGGATCCGCAGCAACTAAAAACGCGCGCAGCTGCCCCAGCTTTGTACCCGGGAACGGTTTGGTTGGCATGGTCATTTACCTTCCTTTTCCGTTAAATTCCTCCTTTCTCGCCCGGTCCCATACGATGCTCGTAAGGAGTACGCTAATAAATTACGTACTGGGCGTTAGGCCGTGCCTGTCCGGGATATTTTTAAGGTGGGGAAAGACGGGCGATCATGGTAAACGACGGCGGTATAACGAATCGGGTAATCGTTACCCCGACCCTTACCCTCGATTTTTCCAACGCACGCGTGGTCTTGCACACCTGCGCGCGATTCGCTATAATAATTGAAGAGGAGGGGTTCATATGCCAACGGAACATTGCGTGCTCGTCACGGGCGGCGCGGGTTATATCGGCAGCCACACTTGCAGTCAATTATTGGATGCGGGATATTCAGTCGTTATATTCGACAACTTCAGCAACTCCAATCCGTCGGTCATCGACGCTATTGAGACTATAACCCATAAGCGGCCCGCGTTGATTCAAGCCGACCTGCGCGACGCCGATGCGGTTCGCGCGTGCTTCGATCAATACCCCATCGACGCGGCGATCCACTTTGCCGCGCTGAAAGCCGTCGGCGAATCCACACAAAAACCTATGGAATATTATGAGCACAATCTCAACTGCACGACCACCCTGCTCAAGGAGATGCGTGCGCGCGGTGTGAAGCGGCTGGTCTACTCGTCCTCGGCGACGGTATACGGCCAGACGAACCCCGTCCCATTCAGGGAGGATATGCCCACCAGCGCGGTCAATCCGTACGGCTGGACCAAGGTTATGCTGGAACACCTGCTGACCGATCTGGCCGCGTCCGATCCTGAATGGTCCATCGCGCTGCTCCGTTATTTCAACCCGGTCGGCGCGCATCCATCCGGTCTGATCGGCGACGATCCAAACGGCATCCCGGCGAACCTCATGCCTTATGTGAACAAGGTCGCGGCGGGGATATTGCCCGAGCTGCCCGTGTTTGGCGACGATTATCCGACGCCGGATGGTACATGCTTGCGCGATTATCTGCACGTGCTAGATCTGGCCGCGGGACATTTGTCCGCGCTGGATTATGTATATACTCATAATGAAGCGGAGCCTATAAACCTTGGCACCGGCATTGGTTACAGCGTGTTCGACATCATTAACGCGTATGAGAAGGCTTGCGGCCATTCCATACCCTACCGCATTACCGACCGTCGGCCCAATAACGCCGACGTGCCGGAGAGTTACGCCGATCCCGCCAAAGCTGAACGGTTATTAGGCTGGAAAGCGCGGCTTAACCTGGACGATATGTGCCGCGACAGTTGGCGTTTTGCTAAAACCCGACTGGTAAAGGGATAACCCCATGCCAGCATTCGCGCATCTCCACGTGCACTCGGAATTCAGCCTGCTCGACGGCGCGTGCCGCATCGAGCGGCTGCTTGACCGAATCCAGTCGCTGGGGATGAATTCATGCGCCATCACGGATCACGGCGTGCTGTACGGCGTGGTGGATTTCTATCAGGCGGCGAAGGCGCGCTCCATCCATCCCGTGCTGGGGTGTGAGGTGTACGTAGCCGAGAACAGATTCGACAAAACGCCCGCCGCGCGCACGATGCATCACCTCGTTCTGTTGTGCGAGAATGAAACCGGATACCGCAACCTGATGAAGATGTGCTCGCTGGCGTTCACGGAGGGATTCTACTATAGACCGCGCGTCGATTACGATTTGTTAACTCAATACCACGAGGGACTGATCGCTTGCTCGGCTTGCCTGTCCGGTGAGATTCCCGCGTTGCTGCTTGAACGCCGTTACCCTGACGCAGTTAAGACGGCCGGACGGCTGTCGGAATTATTCGGTCAGTATAACTTTTATATCGAGATACAAGACCACGGCATCCGCGAACAACGGGAGGTATTACCCCAATTAGTCCGCATCGCGCGTGAGTTGAACCTGCCCCTGGTTGCCACCAACGATGCGCATTACCTCGCCCGCGAGGATGCCGAGGCGCAGGACATACTGCTGTGCATCCAGACGGGCAAGACGATCGACGAACCGGGCCGTATGCGCATGGATTCCGACCAGTTCTACATCAAGTCGCCGGATGAGATGGCGGCGTTATTCCCGCAGTGGCCGGAGGCGCTGGCGAATACGCAACTCATCGCCGACCGCTGTCAGGTGGAGTTCGACTTCCACACGCTGCATCTTCCCGAGTTCCCGATGCCGGAAGGCCAGAACCCGTTCGAGCTGCTGAAGGCGCTGTCCGAGGCGGGTTTTGCTGAACGTTATAACGCCGACGACACCGCAGCACGCGAGCGGCTGGCGTATGAGCTGGATATGATCCGGCGGTGCGGGTACGTGGATTACTTCCTTATAGTATGGGATTACGTCCACTTCGCCAAGACGCACGGGATATTGGTTGGACCTGGACGCGGCAGCGGCGCGGCGTCGATCGCAGCGTATTGTCTGGATATTACAGGGCTTGATCCGTTAAAGTACAACCTGCTGTTCGAGCGCTTCCTGAATCCCGAGCGGCTCTCTATGCCGGACTTCGATATCGACTTCTGCTACGAGCGGCGGCAGGAGGTCATCGATTATGTTATAGAAAAGTACGGCGCGGATCACGTCGCGCAGATCATCACATTCGGCACAATGGCCGCGAAGGGCGCCATCCGCGACGTAGGCCGCGTGATGAATTACCCATACGCCCAGTGTGACGCCATCGCCAAGATGATCCCTTTCGCACTGGACATGACGCTGGATAAGGCGCTGGAGACCAGCCCGGACTTCAAGCGCACATATGAATCCGACGAAAAGATCAAGAAACTCATCGATATCGCCAGGGCGTTGGAGGGTATGCCGCGCCACGCATCCACCCATGCGGCTGGTGTGCTCGTCACAAAGGAGCCGGTCAATCATTACGTTCCATTACAAAAAAACGACGCCGTCGTCACAACCCAGTATCCCATGGGCACGCTTGAAAAACTGGGCTTGCTGAAGATGGATTTCCTCGGCCTTAGAACGCTGACCGTGCTGCGCGACACGCTGGATATGCTGCGCTCGCTGGGTTTGGACATGCAGCTATCGGACATTCCTTATGACGACATAGCTGTGTATGAGATGATCGGCAGGGGCGACACGGACGGCGTGTTCCAGCTGGAAGGCGACGGCATGCGCTCGTTCCTGACGGGTTTGCAGCCCAACTGTTTTGAGGATATCATCGCCGCCGTGTCGTTATACCGTCCGGGGCCGATGGATTCCATCCCGCGCTACATCGAGGGGAAGAAAAACCCCGACAGCGTCCGCTACCTGCACCCGCTGCTCAAACCCATCCTTGATGTAACCTACGGTTGTATGGTTTATCAAGAACAGATTATGCAGATCGTGCGTGATGTGGCGGGATATTCGCTAGGCCGCAGCGACCTGATGCGCCGCGCCATGTCCAAGAAAAAGCACGACGTGATGGAGCAGGAGAGGGCGTACTTCATCCACGGCATGGAGGAAAACGGCGTGATCACGGTGCCCGGCGCGATGCGTCGAGGCGTGCCGGAACACGTCGCCGAACGGATGTTCGAGGAGATGAGCGCGTTCGCGTCGTACGCGTTCAACAAGCCGCACGCGGCGGCGTATGCGGTGCTCTCGATTCAAACGGCGTGGTTCAAACTGTACCACCCCGAACCGTTCATGGCCGCGCTGATGAACAGCGCGGGCGGCATGGTCGGCAAGATATCGCTGTACATCCAATTCTGCCGCAAGAAGGGCGTTCCCGTACTGCCGCCGGATATCAACCGATCCCAGCCGCGATTCTCGGTGGATCATGACGATAGCGGGATGCTAGGCATACGGTTCGGCCTGGGCGCGATAAAGAGCGTCGGCGAAGGGGCGGTCGAGGCCGTTGTGCGTGAACGCGAACGCGCGGGCATTTTCAAGAACTTATTCGAATTCATCCACCGGGTGGAGAGCGACTCGCTCAATAAGCGCATGGTCGAGAACCTGATCCGCTCCGGCGCATTTGACTCTATCGATGAGAACCGTTCACGGTTGTTGGTCACTTTCGAGGCCGCCATGGACGATGCGGCGCGCCAGCGTAAGCGCACCTCGCAAGGGCAGGTGTCGCTGTTCGGCACGGAATTGCTGCCGGAGAATGCGTTCATGTTCACGCCTCCGCACGCGCTCACCCGCGCCGAGACGCTCGCCATGGAGAAGGAAGTGACGGGCGTATACATATCGGGCCATCCGCTGGAAGGTTATAGGAGCATACTGGAAGGCCTGGAGTGTGGCAGCCAATTCCTGACAAGCCTGGCCGACCAGCCCAACGGCGGGCTTAATTACGACGGCATAACCGTCACTATGGGCGGATTGGTCAGCGGCGTCCGCACCAAGCTGACCAAGAGCAGCGCTGTCATGGCCTTCGTAACGCTGGAGGATCTGACGGGCGAGACGGAGTGCCTGGTGTTCCCGCGCGTGTATGAGCAGCTGCGCGGCATGCTCACCCAGGACGCGCCTGTCGCGCTCATCGGCGAGCTTTCTATCCGCGAGGAGGATACTCCCAAGCTGTTAGTGCGCGCGGGCGTGCCATTGGAGGATGCTGCGCAGCTGACAGATACGCGTTATGCGTCGAATTTTAACGCGCCACGAATCAAGCCGCCCGGCAGTACCGAGCGGCCCGCTATTACCATTGTCCAGCCGAATGTTCGAAATGCTCAAACGTCCACACCTGCATCCGCGCCCCAGCGTCTCCACCTGCGGCTGGCCAGCGATGATCAAATGCGCTCCATACTCGCCCTGCTGGATAACCATCCCGGCCCGATACCCGTGTGCCTTCACCTGCAAAATAAGGGCAAGGCGCTGCTCAACTGCGCGCGGTGCGACGGTTCGGCGCGGCTGTTGAGCGACCTGTCCAGCCGCATTGGTCAGGAGAACATTAAGCTGAAAGAATATGCAGTCTCCTGAATATATTAACCATGGCTGTCGTCAAAATATTTCGGCGGCAATGAATATTTATACGGCACGCACGCCGTTACGCTGCGCCCTGCCGCGTCGGTGACGGTGGCGTAGATGTACAGCCGCTCGGTGGTCTTGCGCCACATCTGGTTGAATGGATTCGGCGCGGGATCGGCGTTCTCCGGGCCGCCGGACGACAGCGTCTTGCGCACCGTGATCGTGTACGGCGGGAAGCCGCCCGCGGCCTGGGTGCCATAGGCTAGCTTGACGTTCACGGCCTCCTCCATGTCGTACATCTTGCCGCTGACATCCCACACATACAGCGAGACCGTCAGGCCGGACTCGTCGTCGGTGGCGGTATCCAGGTAGCCGGACTTACACTTGACTATCATGCCCCAGGCTATCATCGCCTGCAGCTTTGGCGTCACCACATTCGGTTCCAGGATCAGCCCATTCATCAGCTGCAGCTTGGTCAGCGCCTTCTCCATCGCGTCGTCGTACTTCTGGTTCACATCCTCCGATTTTATATAACCCAGCTGCCTCATCGCCCGCTTGAACGCCATCACCTCATCGCCCTTCTGATCGCTGGTGATGGGCGAATACGGCAGCACCGTGACGATCTCCAGGTACTTGGTCATGACATAACCCGTCTGGTTCTTGTACGATATCTCCGTCCATTCAGCCTCCGAGTCCACGACCAGGTTGGTCACGAGCACTTTGGTGCCGTCGGATATTTTCGCCAGGGACTTGGCGCTCTTGTCCGGTTCCGCGCGCAGGTTCAGCGCGCCCGTGGTGGTGGCAACCGTCGCGATATACGATTCATCATCCGTTACCAATGTGTTAATTTTATAGACGCCATCGGATGTATTGGCGGAAGCCGCGATCGTTAAAAGCGTTAAAACTAATAGAATCACAATGACACAAGAAAGCCATCTGCGCATACTCCTTCAGACACTCCTTTTCCATAGGATGGATAATTACCAAATTCTGATAATGGCCTTGAGTTTGTTCACTCTAGACCCATACATATAATACATTAATCGATAGATAATGTCAATAGTGTTAAAATTTATGTCCAGCAAATAAGGATTATAAAGAATTGTGTAACCTAACCACCCAGAGGTTGTTTAGCCGGAATGCCCGCCTTGCGCGGATACTGTTCAGGACAACGCTTAATAGCGCGAGCCGTAACCAGCACATGCGCCGACTCGATGCCTGGAGTCGGCGCGGCAATGGGATCGGCCAGCCGCGCGCCTAGCATGAGCGCCGCGCGGCGAGCCGTGGGTAATTCATCCACGACAGCAGGACCTTTGTGCGCTATCAACAGTCCGCTGACCTTCAACAGCGGTATGGTGTATTCCAGCAGCACGGGCAGCGCCGCGACCGCCCGGCTGAACGCTGCATCGTATGCGCCGCGATGTCCGGCCATCCTGCCGAAATCCTCCGCGCGCGCGTGGATTACTGTGGCGTTTAAGCCCAGCTCAGCCACGGCGCGCTCCAGGAATTTACAACGTTTGCCTAATGAATCCACAAACGTAAATATTATATCCGACCGCATTATCGCCAGCGGTACGCCCGGGAACCCCGCGCCGCTGCCCACATCCACCGCGCGAATGTCCGGCGGCACCAACCCCGGCACCGCCAGCGGCGTCAGCGAATCCAGGTACAGCCGCTGCTCATAGTCCGGCGCATCCAGATCGCGGGTCAGATTCTGCCGCTGATTTTCCTCGCGCAGCAGTTTATCAAATAACCAGAAGCGCTCGTTTAATAAGACGCGCTCGTTCACGCGCCGAGCATCGCGGCACCGATGATGCCTGCGTCGTTGCCCAGCGTGGCCAGTTCGATGGTGGCGTACGGCAGCGTGCGGTAGAATATGTATTGCGGCAGCGCGAGCCGCACCGCATCCAGCAGGAACGCGCCCGCCCGCGACACGCCGCCGCCCAGCACGACCATCTCCGGATCGATAAAGCTCACGATCGAATTTATACCCTGCGCGAGGTAATGGATATACTGGTCAAAGACCCTCATGGCCGTCGGGTCGCCGGCCTTCGCGCAGTCCACGATGATCTTGGCGGTCATCCGCTGCGGATCGTGGTCAGCCGCTTGAGCCAGCTGGCTGTGGGGATGGGTGCGCATGGCCTCGTTGCCCAAGCGGATCATGCCCGTCGCGGACGCGTAGCGCTCCAAGCAGCCGCGCTTGCCGCACGTGCACATCTCGCCATCCGCAATGAACGTCAAGTGGCCCAGCTCGCCGCCCACGCCGTGCGAGCCCGTGTAAATCTTCTTATCGATGATGATGCCGCCGCCCAGTCCCGTCCCCAGCGTCAGGAATACGCTGTTGGCAACGTTCTTACTTACGCCAGCCATAGCCTCGGCCAAGCCCGCTACGTTGGCATCGTTATCGATGTATACCGGTTTATCGATAGCCGCGCGGAACGCGTCCGTCAATGGCACGTCATGCCAGCCAAGGTTTGTGCAGAACGCCACGACGCCGTTGATCGCCGTGCCCGGCACGCCCACGCCGATGGACTCCACATCGTCAACCGTGAACCCCGATTCCTTAATCGCGCGCTGGGTCGCCGTGATCATGTCCTGGACGACGGGCTGCCACGGCCGTTCGGCGTGAGTTGGGGTCTCGACTTGATGGATGATCCTGCCCTCGGGCGTTACAACACCCACCGCGATATTCGTGCCGCCCAGGTCGATACCGATTCTAACCATAATATGGGTCTCCTTTCAACCCTATCGTTAGGCATTAATAATATATTTACGCCTTACCAGTCCGAATCCCCCGGCAATTGCGGCGGTTGATTGGCCGACTCCGATACCATCGTCACCAGCCGCTTATCCAGTTCGACGGCGGCGTTGTAACCGGAGCGCTTCAGGGTATGATTGCGCGCCGCGACCTCGATGACTATGGCCAGATTCCGCCCGGGCTGGACGGGGATTACCATCAGCGGCACCTTCACACCCATGATCGTCATGTGCTCCTCGGTGAGGCCCAGCCGATCATACTCGCGATCGCGCACCCACATCTCCAGGTGGATCACCAGGTCGATCGTTTTCGACCGCACCACCGCGCCGATGCCGTACATCGCGCGGATGTCGATTATCCCGATCCCGCGAATCTCCATGAAGTGCCGCACCATCTCCGGTGCCTCACCCACCAGCCGCGCATCCGTCACCTTGCGCACGTCCACCACATCGTCGGCGACGAGCTGATGGCCACGCTTGACCAGTTCCAGCGCGGATTCGCTCTTGCCTACGCCGGATTCCCCGGTCAGCAGGATACCCACGCCGTACACATTCACCAGCACGCCGTGCAGCGTCTGCCGAGGGGCCAGCTGTGAATTCAGGAATAATATAGCCGCGCTGACGAACCGCATCGTAGACAGCGCGCTCTGGTACACCGGAACGTCGTGCGAACGTGCGAGCGCCTCCAGATCCGGCGGACAGCGCATGCTGCGGCACAGTATGATGCACGGTATATCATAAGTAAATAGCCGCTCCAGCCGTTCATGACGCACATCCGGCAGCAGGCTTTCCAGGTACGTCATCTCGACGCGGCCGATTACCTGCGGGCCGTCGTGCGGGAAGTATTCGTAAAATCCTGCCAGCTGCATGCCGGGGCGATTCAGGTCCGTGGCTTTGAAGTCCCAGCCCTCGCGCGTGGACGGCACGAGCACATCCAGGTTCAGCGTCTCTACCATACGTTTCGCAGGTATCATGAAAAGCAACCTTCCATTATCATTTGTTGAATCATAACCGCCGGGCCGCAGTCATAACAGCTGCCGCACGCGCGGCTGACGCACGCCTTGACTTCCTCGCGAGCGTTGCCGACCGCGACGCTCATGCCCGCCCACTGCAGCATGGGTAAGTCGTTGATCGAATCGCCGAACGCCAGCGTCCCCTCCGCGTCAAAGTCCAGCTTGTCGGCCAGCCATTTGAGCGCGCTGCCCTTGGACACGTCCGGATGGGATATTTCTAAGAACTGCGGCTCAGACGTGGACCAGCCCAGCACGCCCAAACCATGATGCCCATCGAAGGCTACACGCGCTTCGGCCAGCAGCTGTGTCACGCGCGCGGGTTCGTCGACACCCAACAGTTTTACGGCGGGTTTGTTGAGGAACGCCGCCAAGTCATCCACCTTTCGACAGGGCAAGCCGGAGGATTTGGTGTAACGCTCGGCATACACGCACTCTTTGTCGAATATGAAGCCATCCTCGTCGTACGCCTGGACGTACACATCCCGCGCCCTGAGCCAGCGCACCGCCGTGCGCAGCTGCTCCACCGACATCGCAATCTCGTGCATCAATGCGCCGTCCGCCGCGAAAACCTGCGCGCCGTTGCACGCGATATACGGATCGCCCGCGCCGATCTCATCCACGTACGGCTTCATAGACGCCGAACTCCGCCCCGAAGCGACGATAATCCGCGCGCCGGCATAGTGCGCCGCCTTGAACGCCGCGATTGTACGCGCATCCAGCTCGAACGTGGTGTGCGGCACGAGCGTCCCATCCAGATCCGATACTATGGTGTGAATCTTCGGCAAGCTCAATGCCCCGCTCATCCGATCAGCGGCAGACTCGCCGCCGCGATGCTTTGCCCGACGCGGCGGCTGGATTCGTCCGGCAGGTGCAGCGTCAGCTTGTGGGCTAACGCGGGGTCGGCTTCAACCAACGTTGAACGCGCCTGGGCCAGCACATGTTCGCCGCCCTCGCCGGATGTGACGCGGCCCAGTATCAGCACATGCTTTATTTGGTAGAATTTGGCGTACCACGCCAACGACCAACCCAGGTACACGCCGATCGTGTCGAATATTGCCAACGCGCCGGGGAGCCCCTTCGCGGCTTCGGCTTGCACGGCTTTGAGTTTCTCTGCTGGAGTCAATCCATCATCCAGATGGATGCCCGCTGCGGGCGCGAGCTTGGCCACCGCGTCCTGCGAGAAATACTTGACGCCGCAGCCGACGTCGCCGGACCATTCGTCTGCCATCGCATGCGGATTCAGGTCTACGGGGACAAACGCCAGCTCGTTCAGCCAACCCGTTATGTTTCCATCAGGATCGACGAACCCACCCGCCTCGCTCGTGCCCATGGCGATACCCAGCACGCTGTTGTCGCTCAAGTCCATCGCCCCGGCCAGCGCGGTTACGTCGCCGTCGTTGGCTACCTCCAGCGGGATATCGCCGATGGCTTTGGCGGCGCGTATGTATATGTCGTTGACCTGCGCGTCGAACGCGTCCTTTGGAACCTTTAGGAATAATGATGCAACGCGCGTCCGATTCGCCACGTATATCCCGGCCGAACTGACGCCGATGCCGTCCACGCGCGGCATGTGTTCGGCGGCAGACTTGAACGCGGCCAGTATGCCTTCATAATGATACGCCGGGTCGGACTGGGTTTTAGGATGCCATACAATTTCCTCGCTGTACACGGCCTCGCCGTTGACGACAGCTGAAACCTTGCGGTCGCTGCCGCCCGCGTCAAACCCGATCCTGCAGCCGTCCAGGTGCCGTCCAACCGAGCGCGCTCCGGAACGGTCCGGCGGGATCGCGTCCGGCTGGCACGCCTCGACAACAAACGGCTGTTCGTATACGTTCGTCATGAAATCATAGTCGAATTCACGCTTGCCACCCGGTCCGTACGCCGACTTCAGGCCGTCCACGAGGTACCCCGGCGCTGCAACGCGGAAGCGGAATCCGCCGTACGCCCACAGCAGCGTCTTGACCAGCCGATCGATCAGCACGCGGTTGACCTCGCCCCACTCGGATTCATCCGAGTACACGCGCAGCTGGAATGAGCTGACGTACCCGCGCTCGCGCTCCAGCGAGATCGTTACGGGTTCGCTGTTATCGTCGGTCAGCCCGGCCTCGTACGTCTCCAGAATCGCGGCCATCGGCGCGAACCCGGGATCGAGCGGCGCGTGTACGGGCAGTTCGTCGCGGACTTGGTTGAGGAATTCGGTCAGTTTCATGAAGCATCACTCCCATTCAATCGACGCCGGAGGTTTGGTTGTAATATCATAAACGACACGGTTTACGCGCGGCACCTCGTTGACGATGCGCGATGAGATTCGCGCCAGCACGTCATGCGGCACCCGCGCCCAGTCGCTGGTCATAAAATCGTCCGTCGTGACCGCGCGCACCGCGACCGCGTTCTCATAGGTGCGTTCGTCGCCCATCACGCCGACCGAGCGTATGCCCGTGAGCACCGTCAGGTATTGCTGGATGGAGCGGGTCAATCCGGCGTTTGCGATCTCCTCGCGCAGTATAGCGTCGCTGGCGCGCACGATGGCAACCTTATCCCGCGTCACCTCGCCCAGCACCCGTATAGCCAAGCCGGGACCTGGGAACGGCTGCCGCCAGACGATGTGTTCCGGCAAACCCAGGCGCTCGCCGACCGCGCGCACCTCATCCTTGAACAGCAGGCGTATCGGTTCGATTAAGCCGTTGAAGCCTATGTTCGCGGGCAGGCCGCCCACATTGTGGTGGCTCTTGATGACCGCCGCGCCCGTGGCCGCGCCGGATTCGATCACGTCGGGATAGGTCGTGCCCTGCGCGAGGAAATCCACCTCGCCCAGCTTGGCCGCTTCCTGGGCGAACACCTCGACGAACGTTGCGCCGATGATCTTGCGTTTGCGCTCGGGTTCGTCCACGCCTTCCAAACGTATGAAGAATAATTCCGACGCGTCCGTCTGGATCAGACGCATGTCGAAGTGTCCCTCGAACGCCTCGCGTACCTCTTCGGTCTCATCCTGACGCATGAAGCCATGATCCACATACACGCACGTCAAGCGGCTGCCAATCGCTTTGGACAGCAGCGCCGCCGTTACCGCGCTGTCCACGCCGCCCGACAGCCCCAGCAGTACGCGCCCGCCGCCAATCCGCTCGCGTAGTTCGGTTATTTTCTCCTGAATAAACGTGTCCATGGACCAGTCGCCGACCGCGCCGCATATATCATATAAGAACCGATTGAGCAGTTCGCGGCCGTGCTCGGTATGCGTCACCTCGGGATGGAACTGCACGCCGTATAGCGAGCGGCCTTGATCGGCCATCGCTGCGACCGGGCAGTTGTCCGAATGTGCGGTTACAGCAAAACCGTCCGGCGCGCGCGTAACAAGGTCGGTGTGGCTCATCCAAGCCGATATACGGCCGGGCAAACCCTCGGTGAGCTTGCAGCTGCCGTCGAATTGGATGGAGACGCGTCCGTATTCGCGGACGCCGTTCGATTCACCCGATCCGATCGAACCGCCCAACTGGTGCGCCATCCACTGCAAGCCGTAGCAGATACCCAGCACGGGCACGCCCAATTGGAGTAACGCGGGATCGGCGTACGGCGCATCCTCGCGGCGCACCGAGGCCGGGCTGCCCGAGAGTATGACGCCGATGGGATTATGCTCGCGGATAGAGCTAAGTGGCGCATCGTGCGGCAGCACCTCGCAGAATACGCGCGCCTCGCGCACGCGCCGCGCAATCAGCTGGCAGTACTGCCCGCCGAAGTTAAGGATTATGACACGCTGGTTATTGGGCACAGACCTTGCCTCCTTTGCCAGTCATGGATTATTATAGCGGAGAAGGCAAGGATTGTAAAGGCAAAGGAGTTATTTATGAAACTGTATTACGCTCGCCATGGTGAGACATCCTGGAACGCGCAAAACAAAATCCTCGGCGCAACCGATATACCGCTGAATGAAAACGGCATCGCCCAGGCCCAATCGCTGGCTGAACAGGCAGCGCAGGTCGGCGACATAACCGTTATAGTTGCATCCCCATTAACGCGCGCCCAGCAGACCGCGCAGATAGTCGCTAAGCGTTACAAGGTGCCCATCGTCACCGAGAAGCGGCTGACCGAGTGGAATTACGGCCGGTACGAGGGCATAGACCGCTTGGGCACGTACGATCCATCCAAACCCTCATTCCAGAGCGCGAAGCTGGGATTCAGCGAGCGTGTAGGCGAGACGGGCGAATCGCTGTTGCAGCTGGCCCACCGCGTCTACTCCGTGCTGGATGAGCTGAACCAACTCTATGCCGGGCAGAATCCGCTGCTGATCACCCATGGCGGCGTATGCAGGGTATTGGAGACGTATTACAAGAGCATGACGACGGCGGAATTCGCCGCGTATTTCGCGGAGAATTGCGAGATGCGGTGCTGGATAATATAATGTATTGCAGGCCCTGCCGTCTGCGGGGGTTGGTTCGTCCTCTGCGGAGGGGTTTGCCCTCACTGCGGTGAGGGACTTGTTACTTTTCCCGTCCGTGGGAAAAGTAACCAAAAGGACGGCCAGAAAGGGAGGGCACTGTGCCCTCCCTCTCTGGACTCTCCCTCCTCAATGTTGGCTCCGCTCATTGGTCTATGACTTACGTTCCGATTGATTTACATGCACAGTATTGTAAGATTCTTGTGGCTTCGCGGCGAGGTGCGGGAATTGGCGGAGTTTCGCGGCAGTATACCCGTTCCGCCACCAACTTTTGATCATCTAATCTAGTACGTAAACAATATGATGACAAAGACCTGCAAAACTGTGCCACTATGGATGTAGCTTGTTTGGCCTCAAGCAGAATGCCAAACATGGCTGGGGAGAGGTGTCCAGAGGAGAGGGGGCGCCATAGCGCCCCTCTCCTTTGGCCGTCCTTTTGGTTACTTTTCCCACGGACGGGAAAAGTAACAAGTCCCCAACCGCAGTTGGGGCAGTCCCGCCCGCAGGCGGTGCGTAACTTAGGTTGACAGCATTGGGCTTGCTCTGCCGTTTAACTGATAACCCTTCCTAAAAAACATTCTAACCCTGATTGACACTATCCGCTATTTATAGTAAAATAGGATAAACAACTGCGGCCGATGCAAGGCAATTCATACAGTCGGAGGGGCTATGGCGGAACCATTGGTGACTATGCGCAATGTATCCAAGGCGTTCCCTGGGGTTCAGGCGTTAAGCTCCGTGTCATTCGACGTTTTACCCGGCGAGGCGCATGCGCTGCTGGGTGAGAACGGCGCGGGAAAATCCACACTCATGAAGGTACTGTCAGGGATCTACGAACCGGACGAGGGCGATATCACCATCTGCGGCAAGCGCGCCGAACACCTCACACCCAAGCGCGCGCGTGAAATGGGCGTGGCCATCATCCATCAAGAACTTAACATGTGCCACCACCTGACCGTTGCCGAAAATATATTCCTGGGGCGGGAAACATCGCGATTCATGACGCTGAATCAGCGCGACATGAACAGCCGCGCGGCGGAGTTGTTATCACATCTTAATCTTGATATAGCGCCGGATACATTGGTCGGACGCCTGCCTGTCTCCAAACAGCAGATGGTCGAGATCGTTAAGGCGCTATCAACAAACTGCAAGGTAATTATTATGGATGAGCCCACATCCGCGCTGACCGCGCGCGAGGTGGATGAGTTAAACCGCATTATTCGGGAGCTGAAGGCGCGCGGCTGCGGCGTCGTGTACATCTCGCACAGGCTGGAGGAGCTGGCGGCCGTCGCGGACCGCGTTACCATACTGCGCGACGGGCGGTTCGTTTCGACATCTAATTATGCGGATATAACGGTGCCCCAGATCATTGAGCGGATGGTCGGGCGGGAGATCAAGGAAAAATTCCCGACGATCCCTTCCAAGCGCGGCCGGGAGATACTGCGCGCCGAGCACATCACCACTCACGCCGTGAAGGACGTGTCGTTTTCACTGTACGAGGGCGAGATACTGGGATTCGCGGGGTTGATGGGCGCGGGCCGGACGGAGCTTATGCGCGCGTTGTTCGGCGCGGATCCGCTGCTCGACGGGGTCATTACGCTGGAGGGGAAGAGGATTGTGATCCGCTCGCCGCGCGACGCCATCCGTGCGGGCGTGGTGTGCGTGCCCGAGGATCGCAAGAAGGAAGGCGTTTGCGTAAACCTGCCGCTGCGCGACAACATATCGCTCGCCAATCTGGACTGGCTCTGCTCGCCGCCCTACATCGTAAACAAATCCAAGGAGCGCGCGACCACCGCCAAGGCTATCGACGAGCTGAAGATCAAGACGCCGTCGCAAACCCAGGACGCCAAGAACCTATCCGGCGGCAACCAGCAGAAGGTGGTAGTCGGCAAGTGGCTCGTGCGCGACGCGAAGGTATTCCTATTTGACGAACCGACGCGCGGCATCGACGTCGCGGCAAAGGTCGAAATATACAACCTGATGAACCGCATGAAGCACCAGGGGTTGGGCGTGCTATTCGTGTCGAGCGAGATGCCGGAGGTCTTAGGTATGGCTGACCACATAATAGTTATGTGCGAAGGCCGGATCACGGGCGAGTTTGAGCGGGGCACGGTTACCCAGGAGCGGATCATGGAGGCCGCGACGAGGTTTGCGGTTAAGGCTTCGTAAAAGGGGTTTATAAAAGCGTTTTATAAATAGGTTAAGTTTAAGGAGGCACGGGATGCAGACCATGCCGAGCGTTAAGGAAAAACCAAAGTCATCAAGTCCGCTCAAAGGGTTCATGGGTCGGCGCGGCGTAGGCCAGGTGGTATCCGTGTCGGTTGCGCTGGCGCTGATGATCGTGGCATTCTCGTTATTAAATCGTAACTTTACCTCCCAGCGGAATATTACGGAACTGCTTCGACAGGTTTCGCCGATATTGATCATCGGCATCGGGCAGTCGTATGTGCTGATCACCGCCGGGATCGACCTGTCGATCGGATCGGTCGTGGGTATGAGCAGCATGATGTCCGCCACGCTGATGACCAAGGCCGGGCTGGATCCATTCTCCGCGACGCTGATCACTATAGCGTGCTGCTTGTTGGTGGGGCTGATCAACGGCACTCTGGTATCCAGGGCGAAGCTGCCGCCGTTCATAGCCACGCTGGGCACGATGATCATCGCGCGCGGCATCGCTCAATGGGTGAACGCGAATCGGAACACGGACGGCATAGCGTCGCAGGGATTCAGGAATCTATTCTACTATGGTAAGTTCCTGAACTTCTTCGCGCCGCTGTGGATTGCTGTGATACTGTTCGTGATATTCTGGTTCATATTGTCGAGGACGCGGGTCGGGCGGCACATTTACGCCATTGGCTCCAACTATGAGGCGGCGAAATTCAGCGGCGTCAACGTCGCGGCTAGCGAAACCACGGCGTATGTGGTCAGCTCCTTCACGGCCTGTGTTGTCGGGCTGATACTGACCGCCATGAGCGGCATGGGTGCGATGGACGCCGGCAACGGCTACGAGTTGAACGCGGTCGCGGCATCCGTCATCGGCGGCGTTAGCACGATGGGCGGGCAAGGGCTGCTGTTCGGCACGGTGGTAGGATCGTGCATATGGGGCGTACTGAATAATGGGCTGCAATTCGCAGGAGCGCCGCAAGCATTGAAGAATATTGTCATCGGAATCGTTGTTATCATATCGGTGCTGATCGACCGCGTGGCCCGCGGCAGCATCATCGACATACGGAAATTATTGGGGTTAAAGAAAACCCCGATGATAATAAAGGAGGAAGTATAAAATGAAGAAACTTGTTGCGCTGGCGCTATCCCTGTTGATGCTGTTCGGCCTGTGCGCTGTCGCCAGCGCCGAGGGCGAGCTGGTCTACCTGATCACGATGGACCGCATGGATCAGCATTGGGTAGCCGTGGACCAGGGCGCGAAGGACATGGCCGCCGCGCTGGGCCTCAACTACAAGTGGGACGCGCCTGAAGCCAAGGACAACGCAACCCAGATCGAGGCGCTGCATAACGCGGTCAGCGATGGCGCGAGCCTGATACTGCTGGCGGCGAACGACCAGGTCGCCATCTCGATGGCTATCAAGGAAGCCAAGGATGCTGGCGTAAAGGTCATCTACGTGGATTCCGGCGCGAACGAGCCGGCCATCGCGACGTTATCGACCGATAACTACAACGCTGGCAAACTGGCCGGGCAGACGATGCTGGCTGATCTGGAAGCAGCCGGCATCACCGAGGGCAAGATTGCGGTAATCGGCGTCAACACGGCGACGAACAGCACCATGCAGCGCGAAAACGGATTCCGCGACGCGATCGCGGCCGACGGCAAGTTCACCGTCCTGGAGACCGAGTATAAGAACGGCGATGCGGCTGGCTCGCAGGATTCCGCGACGAACTTCATCAACGCGAATCCGGACCTGGTCGGCATCTTCGGCACGAACGAAGGCTCGACGGTCGGCACGGGCAACGCTATCAAGGCGGCGGGCCTGGCGGACACGATCATCGGCGTGGGCTTTGACAAGAGCGACGCCATCCTGGGCCTGCTGGCTGACGGTTCGCTGAAGGCGGCCATGGCGCAGAATCCGTACACGATGGGCTTCCTGGGCATGGCGCAGGCCTACGCCGCGCTGAACGGGCTGTCCACAGGCCCGGCAGTCATCGACACAGGCGTGGCGGTGCTGACGAAGTAAGGCGTTTAGGATTTTGGGAGCGTCCGGCCGTTGCGGGTGGACGTTCCCGATGGTGAAACCAATTCTCGTGAGGTTGAATGTGATCGACGATAATCGGAAGATTCTGCCAGCAAAGTATAATAAAGTATTCCTAGCGTTGTTTTCAAGTGAACAATACAAGGAAAAGGTTCTTTTACAGTTTCTAAGGAGCTACCTGAAACGCCCAAGCCTTGAAGCTGATGAGATAACTATCGGCGATCCTCGTTTACCCATTGAAGATATTAGTGAAAAGTCTCCAGTAGTCGATGTGCTGATCCATGTGCCTGATGGTATTATTCATATTGAGATGCAGTTTTGTGTTAACAATGAGACGCGCGACCGATTATTCTATTATCATACCAGATCATTCAGCGCACAGCTTAACTCGGGCGAGGAATACCGCAATATCACGCAGGTTATTACGCTATGCATTACATCCGAAACGCTTATAAAGGAAGATGATTTCTACTTCCATAGTTTTACACCCTATGATCCGACTTACAATGTAATACTAACCGACAAATCAGTCCTGCAAACATTAGAGCTAAGCAAGCTGCCGCAGAACTACGACGGATCAGCCGAATGGATCTGGGGTACATTAATCAATGCCGAAGAGGAGGATAAACTGGATATGCTAGCTAACACTTACCCCGAAGTCGCTGGTGCGGTCAAGGTTATCAAAGACCTGTCCGCAGACCCGATGTTCAGGATACAAACCATACTATCTGAAAAGGCTCGAACAGACTGGATGTCGTATGTCCGCTATGCTAGAAAAGAGGGGTTAGAAGTAGGGCATGCTGCTGGCAAAGATGAAGGCCGCACCGAAGGCTTATCCGAAGGGCAAGAGAAAGTTACCATCAACGCGATCAGATTCTTTGGCATGACCGACCCAGCCTCCGTGTCGAGCATCGGAGGGATCAGCGTCGAACGCGCAAGGGAACTGATACGGCAGTACGGGCAGCCATAGTAGTTTGTTACTTGTCCAGCCATCACGACTGGACGTTTTTTGCGGCGTCAAAATCTAGATTATCAGTACCCGTATCAGCATTAATATCTCTCCAATAATCTGGCTTGACCCACATGCCATCCGATTTTTGAAGTCGGTAACCACATAACTGCAGCAATGCTTCACCAGGTTCTAGCTCTATCTTAAATATACACGGTACATCATCTCTGGAGATAGCATTGTAGTTAATCATTTTTTCTTCGACAGCATTTACCGCTGTCATTAGACTGTTCCATCCAGAAGCTATTTCGGTAGAATGACGGTCTTCCTCACAACTTTTCAGGATAGGTTCAATATCATCCGCAATACACCTAAATATTGTAGAATGTAGAGCATCAGGAAGGATGCTGGTTTTATTGCATAGATCCTTAACGCTCCAAGTTATTCTTTCAAGTCTATCATAAACAGCAGACAGCTCATTATACCGGTATTCCTTATTTAGTTCATCAGATTCCATACGAGTTATGGCAGACTTAAAAAAGTGCCAATATAGTGCACTAGCAATGCATCCAACAGCGCCATCGAGGTCATATCTTTTGCTAAAGACTGGTTGAAGTGGATCGGCAACTCTTAAAGTATCCGTTCGCCCGAGACTTCTACGCACCATATGCGCAAAATTCGAAAAATTGCCATACACCCAAAGACCATTGATCATTATACGCTGTTTAATGCTCAATGTCTTTTTAGGCTTGGCCGTATCGTTAGCCACACTCTGATGGCTGACAGACTGAGACTTCTTTGATAGTTTACGCATGTTACTCCACTCCTTATTTGATAATAATGTTCTGAATGTTACCTCAACCCCTGATAATCCTTAAACATCAAGTGCCTGACCGCCTCGTCCTCGTCAATCTCTGGCAGCCTCGGGTTCCCGGCGAAGAAACGGTTGTCTACATTGTCGTCGTTGGGCGAGGATACTTCAAACAACATAACCTTTCCCGTACCCGGTTCGCCGACCCAGCGGTGGTACTGGCCGGGCAGGAGCGTGATGCTGTCGCCCGGTTCGAGCGTGATGGTCGATCCGGCGCGGACGGTAAGCGGCTGGCCGTCGATCGTGACGGTGACATCGGTATCCGCGAATCCGCCCGTCTCGTCGGAATTATACAGCGTGATCAGCAGATTCCCGCCGCCGCGGTTGATGATGTCCTCCATTTTTTTCCAATGGAAGTGGTACGGTAGCTCCTGCCCATCGTTGACAAGGAGGAGTTTTTCCGCGTACGGTTTGGGATATTTTGTCGGATTTAGGATATTCCCGTTGCGGAACGTGAATATAGTCAGCCCGACGGCATCAAAGTCGCCCGAGCCGAAGTCCGTGACATCCCAGCCGAGCATGTTGTCGATGATCTCGCTGGCGTTCTGGGCCTGGCGCGCCCATTCGTCGGGCGTCCAGTAGGCGAACTTGGGCAGCGGCATACCGCGCTTAGTTGTGAACGCAATCGCCTCGTCGATGATGGCGTTGATCTGGGATCGTTTCATGCTCAACCTCCACGAACTCATTGTAAATTTATGCCCACATTATACCATTTTACACGCCCGGTGTATACATCGGAGTGCAAAACATGTTATAATGCGCGCATGAGCGATAATATTATGAAGAAAGCCGTCATGTACGGCGCGGGCAGCATAGGGCGCGGGTTCATCGGCCAGCTGTTGAGCGAATCGGGTTACGAGGTCGTGTTCATCGACGTGGATGCGGCACTGGTCAGCCGCCTGAACGCGGACGGCCGCTATCCCCTGCGACTGGTCGGCAGTGGCACCGACGCCGAACTATTCGTTAAAAATGTTCGCGCGGTCAATGGCCGGGATGCCACAGCCGCCGCCCATGAGATCGCCACTGCGGATATAATGGCCACGGCCGTCGGCGCAAACATACTCCCGTATATTGCGCCCGTGATAGCGCAGGGCCTCGCGCTTCGTTGGGAGTCTAACAACGTTATACCGCTTAACATTCTCATATGTGAAAACTTGATCGACGCTAACAAAGCGCTAGAATCATTATTACTAAATCATATAGATAAGCATTGGCATGACGCATTCCCACAGTGCGTCGGACTGGTGGAGGTGTCCGTCGGGCGCATGGTGCCCGTGCCGTCCAAGCTCATCCAAGGCGACAACCCATTGCGGGTGCTGGCCGAACCATACTCGCTGCTGCCCGTCGATAAGGACGGCATCCGGGGCGGCATACCCGACATCAAAGGATTGTTACCATACTCGCCGTTCCAGTTTTACATCGAACGGAAGTTATACATGCATAACATGAGCCACGCCGTATTGTCGTACTTAGGTGCGGCGGCTGGGCATGAATTCGTCTGGCAAGCAGCGCGTGATACGTCCATCACGCGAGTAACGGCCGACGCATTAAACGAGGCAGCGCAAGGGTTATCGAGCAAATTTAACGTACCCATCGGTGAATTAGATGAATTCGCGCGCGACTTGCTGAAGCGTTACGACAACCCTGCGTTGGGCGACACCATCGGACGCGTATGCCGCGACCCATTGCGCAAACTGGCCCTGGAGGATCGGCTGATTGGCGCGGCTCGGATGTGCCTGTCGCAGGGGATTCAACCGCGGAATATTATGACGGGTATAGGTGCCGCATTATTATATTCACATATGCATAAGGAGGACGTATAATGCGCGGTGGGATCGCTATCGCCGGGGATATTGTTGCAGATAATATCAAGGTTATCGATTCATATCCAAAGCCTGGCTGCCTAAGTTCCATACTCTCGATCGGCAAATCGACGGGCGGCAATGTGCCCAACATGACCATCGATCTGAAGCTGCTCGATCCGTTACTCACCGTGCGCGCGGTCGGTTTGGTCGGCGGCGACGACAACGGCGCTTATACATTGGCGCAGATGCGCAGGGCGGGCGTGGACGTCGGTGGCGTGCGGACAATTGCGGAATCGTACACGGCGTTCTCGGATGTGATGACGGTTCAAGGGACGGGCGAGCGGACATTCTTCCACGGACGAGGCGCGAACTCGCTGTTTGCGCCGGAGCACATCGACTTTAACGCGATTGCGGATTGCGGCATATTCCACCTGGCATACGCGCTGCTGCTGGACTCGATGGACGCGCCCGATCCTGATTACGGCACCGTAATGGCGCGGACGCTGGCCGAAGCGCGGCGGCGAGGCTTCGTAACGTCGATGGACGTCGTGTCGGAGAATGGGGATCGGTTCGCGGCGGTGGTGACACCGAGCTTGAAGTATAGCGACTATGTAATCATAAACGAACTGGAAGCCTCGCTTGTTACAAGCATTCCCGCACGCAACGGCGACGGCATCATTCTACCCGACAATATCCCACATATTCTGCGGAAACTCATGGACGGCGGGGTCGGTCGGCTGGTGTGCGTTCACGCTCCGGAAGGCGCGTGGGCTTTGGAGAATAATGGCAAGTTGTGGCATCGGCATTCATTAAAACTGCCCGAGGGTTGGGTTAAGGGGACGGTCGGCGCGGGCGACGCCTTCTGCGCCGGGATGCTGTACTCGCTGCAGCGCGGCTGGGACATATGTAAAGCGATGGATATCGGCGCGGCGGCGGCGGCTTGCGTGCTCCATCAGCAGGATGGCTTTGGCGTGAAAACTATTGATGAGTTGGAGCGGATGGCGGCGGAGTTTTCCACAAACTGACAAACTCCCGGCGCTGCGACTAGCTCCATTCAAATTCTAAACATACCTCGGGCGCATGCGCGCATACCCATTATGGCAGAATGGGGGTGCGGACATGCGCTCAATTGCGTACCGACAGCGGAGGCGGATCCATCGTCCGGCGAGGCGGCGCGGCTATGCTTACAATATCCACCGCCCTGCAAGGCTGACGCCTCATTCCGACGTGGGAGCGGTCGCGCGGAACTGGTTTAAGTTATTATTCATAATATTTCTGATCGCCGTTCCTGGCATCGTGGGCGAACGCTTCGAGGCCGGGCAGCGCATTAAGGTCTATGACACCAAGGCGGGAGCGCTGGTCTCTATGCCGCTGGAATTATACGTCGAGCGTTCGCTGGCCGCCGAGATGCCCGCGTCGTACGATCCCGAAGCGCTCAAAGCCCAGGCCGTGGCCGCGCGCACCCGCGCCATCGCCGGGCACTGCGCGCGTTATCCCGAGGCGAACGTTTGCACCGACTCCGGCTGCTGTCAGGCTTACCTCGACGATTCCGACCAGCGTGTCAAGTGGGGATTGCAGCATAATCTTTATAGACGAAAACTGGAACAGGCGGTTGTCGACACAGCAAGCAAGGTTATGCTTTATAATGATGAACCCATACTCGTGCTGTACCACGCCATTAGCGGCGGGCGTACGGAGGATGTCGAATTGGTATTCAGCCAGCCGTTGCCTTATCTGCGCGGCGTCGACAGCCCCGGCGAGGAATTCGCGTCGCGTTATACGGGGCAGGTGGTTGTGACGCGGGAGAAATTCGCGAACGCCGTTAACAAAGCCGTCTCCGGCGCGGGGCTTTCGGCCAATGCCCTTGAAACGCAGGTGGCGATCCTAGAGCGCAGCGCATCCAACCGCGTGCTGGATATGCGCGTAGGCGGCAAGCACACGGATGGACGGGCGATGCGCAGCGCGTTTGGCTTGAACAGCGCCAACTTTACTATAACTTATAAGGGTAATGACGTCATCATCGACACAATTGGCTACGGCCACGGCGTGGGCATGAGCCAGACCGGAGCGCAGGCGATGGCGCGCGGCGGCGCGGATTATTTGGCAATTCTCACCCATTATTACACGGGCGTGGAGCTGGCGAATTATCCATTGCCAAACGACGGCGTTCTGGAATAACTTTGCATCCGATTCGCCAGAATAATCCATGAGTAGGTTGGCGATCGGAGGTATGGTTATGAAAAATGTTAAGGGTTCAAACGATTCTAAGAATACATTGAGTGTTTTGTTCAGGCGTTGGGCTTCTTGGATGGAAAAGCAGGGCTTCTATGTGATGGTTGGGCTGTGCCTGACTGTAATCATCGGCAGCGCGCTCTGGACGCGACAGCCCGTGGTCGAGACGCCGCATGACAGCGTGGCGGTCGGTGAGGCGGCTGACTTCCAGCAGCGGCTGGCCGACGTTATGGCAACCGTGACGCCCGCTCCCACCATTGCGCCGACGCCCACACCCGCGCCGCGTTGGGTTAAGCCTGTATCAGGCGATGTTATTCGCGCTTATTCGCCGAACGAGTTGGTTTATCAGCCGACCATGGACGGCTGGGCGGTTCACGCGGCTGTGGATTCGTCTGCCACGCCCGGCGAAGTGGTCATCTCACCCATCGATGGCAAGGTTTACGCCGTGACTCAGGACGCGCGGTACGGCCTGACCGTCTCAATAAAACTCGAGGATGGCTCCATACTTAGCATCAGCGGCCTGAAATCAACAGCCTGGGCGGCGGGCGATAACGTCGCCGCGTCTCAATCCATCGGCATAACCGGAGGCAACAGTGCGGCCGAGGCATCCGATCCGCCTCACATTCATATTGTCTGGGAGAAAAATGGAAAAACATTGGATCCTTCGCTGATGTGGGACTGATCAGTTAGAATTGTTGGAGGTAACGGTTATATGTGCGGAATAATGGGCGTGGTCGGCGCAAAGGACGCGGTGACGGTACTGGTCGACGGCTTGCAGCATTTGTCATACCGTGGATACGACGCGGCGGGAGTCGCAGTGCTCGACGACAAGCGGCCCAAGATTCAGATCGACATCCGCAAGACGGCGGGTTCGATGGATAAGTTAAAGACGCTGCTCTCCGGCCAGCCCGTCAGCGGCAAGGTCGGCATCGGCCACACTCGCTGGGCGACTCACGGCGCGCCGACGGATTGCAACGCGCACCCGCACACGGATTCGTCAGGAAAACTCGCCGTCGTCCACAACGGCATCATCGAAAATGAGCGCACGCTCCGGCTGAAGCTGGCCGCCGAGGGTTACGAATTCAAATCCCAGACTGACACCGAGGTCATAGCGCATCTTGTGTCGAAATACCTGGGCGAGACGTGTGATCTGCACTGCGCTCTGCGCAAGACGCTGGCCGTCATATCCGGCGCGTTCGCGCTCGTCGTGCTGTCGTCCGACGAGCCGGATCGTATTTATGCCGCACGGAAGGATAGTCCGCTGGTTATAGGCCTGGGCAAGGACGCGGGCTACGTCGCGTCCGACATCCCGGCGCTGCTGCCATACACCCGGGAGATGTTATTGTTGGAGGATTGTGACATCGCGCGGGTAACTGCGGATTCCGTTACGGTGTGGGATTATGATGATGACATAACGACGCGCCCGTTCAAAACCATCACATGGGATCAGGAGGCCGCCGACAAGGGCGAGCACACCACCTTCATGGATAAGGAGATGGATGAACAGCCCGACGCCGCCGAACGCCTGTTGGCCGCCCCGCTGATGCGCATCGCAGCGCCGAAGCGTGTGGAGTTTGTGGCTTGCGGGTCGGCGTTCCACGCGTCGATGATCGGGCGGCTGCTGCTAGGTCAGCTGGCGGGCATCCCGGCCGAAACGCTGATCGCCTCCGAGATGCGTTACGAACCGGACCTGCCGCTGGAGGAGACGCTGTGTTTGGCCGTCAGTCAGTCCGGCGAGACGGCCGACACATTGGCCGCGTTGAGGCAATCCAAGCGCCGTGGCGCGAAGGCCGCCGCCATTGTCAACGTGCAGGATTCATCCATAGCACGCGAAGCCGAGGCCGTGCAGTGGATGCACGCCGGGCCGGAGATAGCCGTTGCCACAACCAAGGGTTATACCACGCAGATATTATCCATACTGCGGTTGGCATTGGAGTGGGGACGCACCAACGGACGGTTGTCAGAGGATGATTCCAAACAATGGGAGAAAACGCTGGCAAAGATTCCCAGTTGGATGAATGAGACGCTAGCCGACCGCGAGCGCGTGCTCAGGTTCGCGACGGCGCACATCGATCCGAGATTGGTTTTCTTTATCGGACGCGGGCTGGATTATCCGACCGCACTGGAAGGCGCGCTCAAATTCAAGGAAATATCCTACCTCAACGCCGAGGCGTACGCGGCTGGCGAACTCAAGCACGGACCCATCGCGCTGATCGAGTATGACGCGCTGGTCGTGGCGGTGTGTACCCAAACCGAGCTGGTCGACAAGAGTATATCCAACATCCGCGAGGTCAAGGCTCGAGGTGCGCTGGTGCTCGCGCTCTGCCGTCAATCCGACGAGGCGAGGCTGCGCGCCGTGGCCGACGAGGTGTGGACCCTGCCCGACGCGCCGAACGAGATCATGCCGCTCCTCTCCATACTGCCATTGCAAAGGCTGGCCTACGAGACCGCGCTGCTGCGCGGCTGCAGTGTGGATAAACCGCGCAACCTGGCGAAGAGCGTCACGGTTGAGTAATTAACGGAATTCCCTGGGAACAATTAGCGGCTCCAATCCGTCTATTCACATAGTCAGGCGTATGTCTGTGTCACATACGCCTGATTATTATGGTAATAGGAGGAAACAGATTTGCGTTTTAGCAAGGGAATGGCGATCGGGTTAGCGCTGGTTATGATGCTGATGACATCGGCGGCGCTGGCTTCCACAACGGGGACGACAGGGATTTTCTCGTACGATGTTCCAGCCGGATTCACGGCGACGGAGAATTTTGACGAACAGACGAAGGTATTCCAACTGACGCTCGTCAGCGACGACGGCACGCTGACGCTGGGATTTCTGGCGGCGCAATATCCCCAATTCGAAGGGCTGGACTTAACTGCAGCCGATGACGATGACCTGCCAGGCATTTTGGCCGTGATGGAGATCGACGCGGACGCACTGGGGCTTACGGTCGAGCTGGTGTCCGACATGGACGAGGAGACTGGGGAAGTTTACGCGTATATAGCGTTGTACGATGATAATGATTCAGAGAACCACATGATCAATATCGACGTCGAGGGTTGGATCGAGTACGAGGCGATGGCGCGTACGAACGGGCCATTGACGGACGCCGACTACGATCTGTTCTTTGAATTCTATAACTCGATAATTATCAACGAATAATACGGGCAACCGTTAAACATCGTCGAATATCCCACCGTCCAGCGCGCTCCTGGATGCCAGTATATACTTAGCCGTATCCAGCGGGTTCACACCGCGCCGCGGGCAGATCAATTCCGGATCTGCCGCGCAGTCGCGGTAGGAATGCAACGTCTGGGTTAGCGCGCCCTTCCCGTGGGTCATCGACGCCAGCCGCGTGTGGAAATCCACGGCGGCCGACATGGGCACCAGCGCGGTTAGCCGTATCAGCTCGCCGCGCGCTTCGGTGTATACAGTCTCGCCGCGCATTGCGATGATCTCGCTCTGCACGCGTCCGGCGCAGTCCGACGGTACCGTTATACTCATAGAAAGTATGGGCTCCAACAACACCGACCCGCCTCGCCTTAATCCATCCATCAGCGCGACAGGCGTTGCCACAATGAAATCCAGCGGATGAGTATGTATTAAGTGATGTTCTCCGCCAGTAAGAGTTATCTTAATATCATCAACAGGCCAGCCCAGCATCCCCTGCCGCAGTGCGGCCGGCAGCGCTTGCTCGATCTGGTGCTGGTACCGCGCCATGATTTCGCGGACGGGCACGACCGATTCGTACTGGATCCCCGTGCCCCTCGGCAGCGGCGTCAGGTCGAAACGTATCACAGCCCAACATGGTTTTGGCATCGTGTACGCGTAGAACCCTACCGCCGGCTCCGCAATCGTCTCATGATGCACGATGTGCGGCTTGCCGAATTCTACGGCCACGCCGAAGCGTTCCCGCAGCCATTCCTCCAGCACCTCCAGTTGCACCGCGCCCATCACACGCACGTGCAGATCGCCGCCCAGCTTCTCGGCGCGCAACAGCGGATCCTCGCTGGCTAGCGTATCGAGGGCAGCCCGCAGCGTCTCACGTTGTGATGGATCGGTTGGTATAACCTTTGTCAATAGTAACGGTTCGGCATACGCTCCCGCCTTGCCGCCTGACCGTTCTGAAGTAATCCACTTCGGCAGCTTTGACGCATCGCCGATAACCATCCCGGCGCGCGCTTCTTTCAACCCGAATACGGATGCTATACCGCCAGCGGCTACGGCTCCCAGATCCTCGCCGCGCCCTGACAGCGTGATCGCACGCACCTGCGCCACCTTATACTCGACTGTCTTGGACGGTGCACCGCGATAGGCGGGCGGTATCGTCAGTGTAACCGGGTCGCGATTTTTCATCGTACCCTCGAACAGCCGAACGTGCGTCGCGCGCCCCTGTGTCTGATTGTTATCAACGGCAAATATTATACCAGCGGGTTGTGATGAAACGTCGCCGCGAGGCGCTGGCAAATATTCCTCCACCGCATCCATCAACGCCTCGACGCCGTCGCCCTTCAACGCGCTACCCATGAACGCTGGGTGCGCCTTGCCGTTTAAGGTATGTTGTTTTAGTAATGAATATAGTTTATCATTTGATACCGATCGGCCTTCTACAAAGGCGTCGAGCGTCCCCTCGTCGAATTCCGCCAGACATTCCAATAAGCCGCCGGGATTGGACACATCCGCGACGGCGGCGGACAGCGTCAGCCTGGCTTCCGCGATAGTAGCCCGGCCATCCGTATTAGTGGCATCACATTTGTTTATAAATATTATGAATGGCAGACCATACGTTTCCAGCGCGCGGTATAAGCGTTCCGTCTGCGGCCTGACACCCTCCGCCGCGCTGATAAGCAGCACCGCGCCATCCAGCGCCCAGAACGCGCGCTCGACCTCCGCCGCAAAATCCGCATGCCCCGGCGTATCGATCAGGTTGATCATGATGCCGCGCCATAGCGTGGATACCACCGTCGCGCGCACGGTAATACCGCGCCGCCGCTCCACATCCAGCGAATCGGTATGCGCCGTGCCCTGATCCACCGCCCCGGCCTCGCGGATAGCCCCACTAAGCAGCAGCATCCGCTCGGTCAGCGTGGTCTTGCCCGCGTCCACGTGCGCAAAAATCCCAATATTGCGAACCATTAACCCTTGATTCCAGTCGTGGCGATACCCTCGATGGAATCCGTTGCTGTGCAATCCATACACACAGTATACCGATATTTAGCCAAATAGTCAAGTGATAGACAATCCTCGCGCGATATGCTATACTTCCGCAATCAAACATTAGGAGGTACATATGTCCAAATCATTCTCACTGTTCATCAACTTCAACGGCGAATGCCGCGAAGCGCTGGCGTATTATGGCGGAATTTTCCAGGCAGAAGCCACCGACATCATGACCTATAGCCAGATCCCGCCCAGCGATGGCTATTCCCCGCCAGAATCCGACAAAGACCGCATCATGTATGCCTCGCTGCCGATCTTCGGCACGAACGTGATGTTCAGCGACAGTCCATCCGATACGCCCACCATCGTTGGCGACAACATCGCCCCGACGCTCAGCACGGACGACAAGGCCGAACTGACCCGCATATTTAGCGCGCTGAAGGATGGCGGCGAGGTCTACATGGATCTAGCGCCTACATTCTGGTCGCAGCTGTACGGCAGCGTCAAGGATAAGTATGGGGTTGTGTGGCAGTTGTCGCATGAAGGTTAAATTGTAAAACCTGTCAAATTGTGGTATACTACCCTTAATTATCAACTAGGAGGCCATCGCCATGAAACGCACCCACACCTGCGGGGAACTCACCGCCGCCCAAGCCGGACAGACCGCCACATTGACAGGCTGGCTGGATAATGTGCGCGACCTTGGCGCTATGGCCTTCTTTGTCATTCGCGATTTTTATGGAATAACCCAGGCGGTTGTGTCCTCGCCGGAATTATTGGATCGCATCCGTTCAATTCCTATCGAATCGACCGTCGCCGTGACGGGCGCAGTGGTTCGGCGCGAAAGCCCGAACCCGCGCATCCCTACTGGCGAAATCGAGCTGATCCCCGAAACCCCCGACGACATCGAGGTCTACAGCGAATGCCTGGAGCCGCTGCCGTTCGAGGTAAATAATTCCCTGGACAGCCGCGAGGATCTGCGGCTGAAGTACCGCTTCCTCGATCTGCGCAACCCCGCGAACCAAGCAAAGATCGTCCTGCGCGCCAAGGTAATCGAATCGATCCGCCGCCATATGCGCGCTCAAGGGTTCTTAGAAATCCAAACGCCTATCCTCACCAGCTCGTCGCCGGAGGGCGCGCGCGACTTCATCGTCCCCAGCCGTATACACCCCGGCAAGTTCTATGCGTTGCCCCAAGCGCCGCAACAATACAAGCAGTTGTTGATGGTCTCCGGCTTCGACCGCTACTTCCAGATAGCGCCGTGCTTCCGCGATGAGGATCCGCGCGCGGATCGCTCGCCGGGCGAGTTCTATCAATTGGATATTGAGATGTCCTTCGCCGATCAGGAGGATGTGTTCGCCGCGATCGAGCCGGTAATGTACGAGGTTTTCCGCGAGAATACCGACAAGGCTGTCACGCTGCCGCCGTTCCCACGCATCCCTTACGCCAGGGCGTTGTCGCGCTATGGCAGCGACAAACCCGACCTGCGCAACCCACTCGTCATCGAGGATGTGACGGGCATATTCGCGGCCGGGATGCCGCCGTTCTTTGAAAACCGCGTGATACGCGCGATAGTTGTCGAACAGTTCAGCAAGACGCGCAAGTTCTTTGACGCGTTGGGCGGGTTCGTCAAGGAAAACGGAGGTTCGAACGCGTACTGGTTCCGCATGGATGATTCTAACAATATAACGGGCGGCATCGCCAACGCGTTGCTGGCTTGCCCGGAATCCGTCCGCGAGGGCTTGAAAACCATGCTCGGCCTACAGCCCGGCGCGGCGGTGGTTCTCCTGGCCGAACCTGAAGCCATCATGACCCGGCTGTCCGGTCTCGTCCGCACCGAGATGGGCAAACAGCTGGGCATCATCGAGGAGAATCAATACAAATTCTGCTGGATCGTGGATTTCCCGATGTATGAGATTAATGAGGAAACGGGCGGCGTCGACTTCGGCCACAACCCATTCTCGATGCCACAGGGCGGATTGGACGCGCTCAACACCCAGCCGCCGCTGGAGATTCACGCGTATCAATACGATATGGTGTGTAACGGTTATGAACTATCATCAGGCGCGGTGCGCAACTATGATCCCGCGACGATGGTTAAAGCATTCGAGATCGCGGGCTACGGGCAAGAGGTCGTCGCGCAGAAATTCCCCGCGCTGTATAACGCGTTTCGCTACGGCGCGCCGCCGCACGCGGGCATCGCACCCGGCGTGGATCGCATCGTAATGCTCATAGCAGGTGAACCGAATATCCGCGAGATTATTGCATTCCCCAAGAATAAGAGCGCTCAAGAGCCGCTGATGGGTTCGCCGGGCGAGGTTACCGACAAACAACTGAAAGAGGTGCACATCCGTATCCAACCATAAACGTTCAACCGTGCTTGTACCAAGGAGGTTCCCATGCCTATTAGAGCATCCGCTGAAGATTATTTGGAAACGATCCTGGTCGTCAGCCGCGCGCGCGGCGCGGTGCGCTCCATCGATATCGCAGCCGAGATGAGCTTCTCCAAGCCCAGCGTCAGTGTCGCCATGAAAAAGCTGCGCCAATCCGGTTACATCACGGTCGATGAGGATGGGTTCATCAGCCTGACTAAGGATGGCCAGGCTGCTGCCGAGGCCGTGCTCGACCGCCACGCCACGCTCAACGCGTGGCTGTGCGCCATCGGCGTGCCGCCGGATGTCGCGGCCGCCGACGCGTGCCGACTGGAGCATATACTAAGCGCGGAGACTTATTCCGCGATCAAGGGGATTGCGGAGGGACACAGACAGGCTGATTCCGTCACAAAAACCCCTTCTCCGACAGCCATAAGCAGATCCGCTGCAGAATCGACTGCACTTTGGCATTATCCAGCTGATAATCGAAAAGTATAAACGCGTGCGTCACGTCCGGAAGCAGCCACAGTTCGCTGGAAACGCCTTTCTCCATCAGGCTTTTGTGGAATCGCAGCGTCTCCTGCGGCAGCACGACCGGGTCCGCAAGGCCCTGAACATTAAGAACATTGAGGACGTCGGCGGCATCCGCGGATACCTGGTATAGCGGCGACAAGGCCTCGGCATATTCATACCGCGCCAGCCACGCCGATTCGGAAGATACGTCGGCGAGAATCCGATCATCGTACAGATGATTGAAGAATGTGGTCGTCATATCCACAACGCCGTTGCAGTTGACGACCAAGCTGACGCGTTCATTTGGATCCGGCGTTATTCGCGGCAGACCAAGGCACAGCGCCAGATGCCCGCCGGCTGAATCGCCCATCGCGTATATGCGGTTCGTATCGATGCCGTATTCATCGGAATGCGCGCGGATATACGCGACCGCCGCGCGGCAGTCCGCCAGGCAGTCCGCGACGCCTACACTGGCATTTTGGAGGCGGTAATCGACGGCGAAGCACGCCAATCCCAGCGCGGCCATATATTTCATATGCGGCACGAACATATCCACGCTGCCGCCGCGCCAGCCGCCGCCATGGATGAATAGCATCGCGGGACGTTTGTCACCCACCGTATGATCGGCTGGAAATTCAGCTAGCATAGTGATCTGGCGGCCGACGTTGCAGAGTATTTCGAAATTTTGCATATTCATTATCATACATCGCACACATGGTTCTGTCCAGCGTCGCGGACATTGACCAATTTGACATAAAGGCATAGCTATGCTAGAATAGCAATATGAATGATATGGGTGAAGCAAGCCCCAACCGTGAGTATAGAAGCAGTGTATTCGCTTCATACTTCAACGATCCTGCGCGTTTGATCGAGTTATACAACGCGCTATCTGGTCACGCGTATTCACCGGATACACCGATACGTATTAATACGCTGGAAAAGGCGTTATATTACGATCGTGTCAATGATTTGTCGTTTGAACTGGATGGGCGGTTGATTGTTGTATTCGAGCATCAATCAACGTGGAATCCCAATATGCCGTTTCGCATACTGCTATACATAGCAAAGTTATACGAAAAAACATATACTCAAGCCACGCCATTCTATAGTACGACGCTACAAAAAATCGACGCTGTAGATTGCTATGTTTTATATAACGGTATCGAAGCGCGTCCTGAAAAAGCGGTGTGGAAGCTATCGGACATGTTCAAGGATAATGATACGGAATCGCGGCTAGAACTAACGGTTCCGGTGTACAATATCAACGATGGTTACAATAGCGACGTTTTGCGGAAAAGCCAATCATTGACTGAATATGCACGTTTTATGAACCTTGTAAACCATTACCGCGAAGAAGGTTTGTCGCTTAAGGAATCGGTAGATAGGGCAGTGAATGAGTGCATCGACAATGGCGTAATGGCTGACTATTTAGCGGTGCATGGATCGGAGGTGCGGGGTATGCTGTTTGCTGAATTCAACCTTGATGAGGTGGTAGAGGTACGCGCAAACGATAAATTGACAAAGGTACGGGCAGACGATGTTCATCGATTGGCTATTAAAGGTTATGATGACAGCATGATTTCAGAACTTCTTGACATACCGATTGATCAGGTGCTGAAATATAAGCAAGTGGTAGCAGTATGAGGCAGTAAGAAAATTTGCTGTGCATGTTTCTCCTATGTAACTCGAAATATCTGATTGACTATACCCAAATTAACCGCTATAATGGCTTAGTTGCACACAATACGACGAAATGCGCGCGGCATCCCGCGAATCCCGCCGCGCTTTGTACGTTCGTTTGTGCATAAATAGGGGAAAACTGGTGCATCTTACTAATTAAGCAATAGTAATAACGATTCGGAGTGATACGATGGCCAAGCCTAATGCCTCCGCCAAATCCAAGAACCCGTTGCAAAAAGCCCTGCTGGACGGCGGAACGCGCCGTCTCCCGATCAAGGCGGGCAAGGTTAACAAGCGCACGCGCAGCATCATTATACTGTGCGCGCTGCTGGCCGTGATGATCGCGGTCGGAACGCTGGCGCTGACCGGCGCGCGCTTCGGCCCCGGCGGGCTGTACATACTGCACCCGTGGGGCGACGTGATCAACCTGGGCCTGGATCTGCGCGGCGGCGTGTACACTGTCTACCGGGGCATCGATCCGGGCGACGGCACATTTGACACGCTGATGGACGGCACCGTCAACGTGTTGACGAACCGCCTGACCGCCCAGGGTTACACCGAGGCGGCGGTCGTGCGTCAGGGCACGGATCGCATCCGCATCGAGATCCCCGCTATTCAGGATCCGCGTGAAATATTGAACATCATCGGCACGCCCGCCGTGCTCGAATTCTACGATTCCAACGGCGTGCTGATAATGGAGGGCAAGGACGTCAAGACGGCCCGTGCCGCGCTGATGAACAACCAGCCCGTCGTTTCATTTGAACTGACGGAGGAAGGCACCCAGCTCTTCGCGGACGCGACCAGGGCCAACATCGGCAAGCAGATTTCCATCCAGCTGGATGGCCGCGTGATCAGCGCGCCGCGTGTGAACTCGGAAATCTCGGGCGGATCCGGTTACATCGAGGGCATGGCCAGCGCTGCCGAAGCGAATCAGCTCGCACTGCTGATCCAGTCAGGCGCGTTGCCGCTTAAGATCGAGCAGCTGGAGCTCTCGGCCATCTCCGCGACCCTCGGTGTCGAGGCGCTAAGCCGCGCCGTGCTCGCAGGAGCGATCGCGCTGGCTATAGTGCTCATATACATGGCCGTGATGTACCGCTTGAGCGGCATCGTCGCGGACATAGCGCTGATACTGTACCTGCTGATATTCTTCTTCATACTGGCTAACAGCATGATCCAGCTGACGCTGGCCGGGGTGCTGGGCGTGCTGCTGGGTATCGGTATGGCTGTGGACGCGAATGTCGTCATATTCGAGCGAATTAAAGAGGAACTGCGCAAAGGCCGCCCGCTTGCCACGGCTGTTAAGGCAGGATTCTCTAACGCTATGTCGGCCGTGGTGGATTCCAACATCACCACCCTGATAGCAGCGTTCGTGCTGATGATATTCGGCACGGGCACGATCAAGGGCTTCGCGAATACGCTGGCCATCAGCGTTATAGTATCCATGTTTACCGCCGTTGTCGTCACGCGCGGCATACTCTACTTATTCATACGCATCGGCGGCTCGGATAAGCCGGAGCTTTACGCCCCGGTCGGCACATTCTCCGACAAAGGAAATCGCACGATTCCCGGGTTCCTGCGCGATCACGCGCGCGCGTGCATCATTGGCGTATGCGCGGTAGTCGGCCTGGCGTTAGTCCTCTCGCTGGCTGGCGCGGGGCTGAATATCGGCATTGACTTCACCGGCGGCGTATTGTTGAAGTATGAGATCGGGGAGCAGTATGACGTCGCCGTCGTCGAGCGGGCATTGACCGACGCGGGTTACGAGGAAGCGCCGCAGATCGCCAAGTCCGGCGCGGATCAGACCGAAACCCAGATCCGCATCAAGGATGTCGAGGACTTAGACACGTTCCGCGCTCGGTTAGAGGCCAACCTAAGCGAAACTTATCCCAACACCGAATACCTGTCCGTGGACCGCATCGGCGCGGTCGCCGGAAGCCAGTTGGTATCCAACGCGGTATCGAGCGTGTTGCTGGCCGCCGCGCTGATGCTCATATACATCGCCATCCGCTTCGATCTATTCTCGGGGCTGGCGGCGGTCATCGGATTGCTGTTGGATATAGGAGTAATGACCGCGTTCATGGTATTCTGCCGCGCGTTTGTGCAGATCAATTCCACCTTCATCGCGGCATGCCTGACCATCCTGGGTTATTCCATCAACAACACGATCATCCTCTTCGACCGCATCCGCGAAAAGAATGGCAAGGCTGAAAACCGCAACGCCCTGCGCATGGATATCGTCTCCACCTCCATATACGAGACGATCGGCCGCACGGTGAATACGACCGGGACGACGCTGATTACGATAGTGACGCTCTTCATCCTCGGCGTGACCAGCACGCGCGAGTTCGCGCTGCCGCTGATCATCGGTATACTCGCGGGGCTATTCTCCTCAACTCAAATTAATGGTTACGTATGGGCTTGGCTGGTCGAGCACGGCAAGGGCTGGAAGTTCCTGCCCAGCAATCGCTCCGCATCGGTCAAGGTCAGAAAGTCCCCCAAACGCGTCTGATTATCGCGAACCTTTCCGCGTGCTAAACGCGGAAAGGGTTTTTTATAATGTGAGGTGACTTAACACTCCTTGCTCCGACTCATCGAACGCGCCGCTCCAGACGCGGCGCAGGCTGACCTCATCCAAGCCGGTTACTCACCACCGCTGGCGCGTCTGCTATCCCTGCGAGGCGTCGAGACGGCGGCACAAGCCGTAACGTTCCTGAATCCTTCCGTCGAGCAACTGCGCGACCCCTTCGAGATTACTGGAATGGCCCAAGCCGCCGATCTCATCGAGGACGCCGTCCTCTCCGGCGCGCGGATACTCATCTTCGGTGACTACGACGTGGATGGCGTGTGCGCCGCCGCACTGCTAAGCGAGGCCTTGATACGCCACGGCGCGGACGTCTCGGTGCACATCCCTGACCGCCGCGACGAGGGCTACGGTCTATCCATCCCCACGCTGGAACGGTTGCTGCCGGATTGTGATATAATCATAACGGTGGACTGCGGCGTAACCGCTGTCGCGGAGGCACAATGGTGCAAGGAGCATAACCTTCCGCTGATCATAACCGACCACCACGAGCCGCTGGACGAACTCCCGGACTGCGCCGCGCTGGTCGATCCGGTAATCGACGCTCCCAAGAGCACATCGCCGTGCGGCGCGGGCGTCGCGTTCAAGCTGGTTCAGGCGTTGTACGGCTGGGGCGAGGCGTCGCGCGCGCTGGATCTGGCGGCGCTGGCCACCATCGCCGACCTGGTGCAGCTGCTGGGCGAGAACCGCGTGCTGGCGGCACTGGGGATAGACGCCCTCCGGCGCACGGAGCGCGTGGGATTGCTGGCGCTGATAGACGTCGCGGGGCTTACAGGCAAGCCGCTCAACGGCGGGAATGTGGGCTTCCAGTTAGCGCCGCGTCTGAACGCGGTTGGACGCGTGGGCAACGCTGCCGGGAACATCCGGCTCCTCCTGACGGACGATCCCGTTGAAGCGCGGGCTATGGCGGAAGCTCTCAACGCCGAGAATGAGCGCCGTCAGATTATCCAGCGCGCGACCACCGACGAGGCCGACGCGAGCATGCAAGCCACCGTCGATCTGCGCCGCGATCGTCTGCTCATGCCCCACGGCTTGGACTGGAACCCAGGCATCATCGGCCTGGTCGCGTCCGCGATGGCAGATAAGTACCATCTGCCTGCCATCGTATTCAGCGTCGCCGAGAAGGGCGGCGTGATGATGGCCACGGGTTCCGCACGATCCATACCGGGCGTGCATATCCAGCACGCGATGATGACCTGCCAGGATTTATTCACCCGATTCGGCGGCCACTCCCAAGCTGCCGGATGCACGCTGCCCGCCGACAGGCTGCCAGAACTTCGCGAACGCCTGAACGCGGCCATCATTGAGCAGGCTGATCCGGACGCGTTCATCCCGTCCGAACGGTATGATTCACCGATCACGCTGGCGGAGCTGACTATGCCATTCGTGGAGGGACTGCGCGCGCTTGAACCCTTCGGCATCGGCAATCCCGCGCCAACGTTCCTGCTGAAGGATGCGCGCGTGGCGAGCACCAGGCGGGTCGGCGCAACCAACGCCCACTTGAGGCTGCGCTTAACACAGAATGGCGCGGCGCTGGACGGCATCGCGTTTGGCCACGGCGAACGGCACGGCAACATGCCGGAGCGCATCGACGCGCTCATTCGTGGGATGATCAACGAATGGATGGGCACGCGCTCCGTCCAGGCACAGGTGCAGACCATCCTGCCCGCCTCGCCGCTGGACGCGTTTGAAGCGTATTGCCGCGCGTCCGTGCGCCGATTCGAGCGCGAGCTGGCCGAGCGGTTATCATATATTCCGGACGGACCCGCGCCGTTGGAGGTATACCCGCTGCCCCAAACCGTTCTGCGCGCGCAGATTGCTGACGCGGTCAGGGCGGATTTCCAGGGCGTGCTGATGGTCGCGCGTACTATGGAAGCCGCGCTGGATTGGGCGGATTGGCTGCGGTGGTCCGGATTATCCGAACGCGTAGACTGCGTAACGCGCATCACCAGCGACCCGCACGCATTCCATACGCTGGCCGTTATGCCCGAATTAACGCGAATCAGTGCGCGTTACGACCGCGTAGTCTTTTTGGATATACCGCCGACGCACGCGGAATTAGACCACATCAACGCAGTCTCGCCCGGCGCGCTAATCCTGCTGGATGAGGACGCCCCCGACTGGGAAGCCGCCGCCGCGACGCTCGTACCCACCGACGAATTCCTGCGCAAACTCTACCGCGCGCTGGCCAAACCCATCGAGGAGCCAGTGACGCTGGAAACCTTTGCCTTCATGTACGGCGTGCCGGCCTCGACGATATGCCTGGCGCTGAATGTATTCAAGGAATTGGGGTTCATCAGCTGGGTGGAGTCGCCGTTTGATTATACGGTATTCCCACCTAAAAAGCGCAAACTGATCGAGAGCGCGCTGTATTTACGCATGAACGCGCTGTTGACAAAATATAACGATATAGATAGTATAAGGACAGACACCGTTTCGCGGGAGGTCACAGGGTGAGCGAGCTGCGATGTTACGACTCGGCGGAGGCGCTGCTGGGCGCGATGCGCCGTTACCAGGATGAGGGCAGCCTCGATCTGGTCGCGCGCGCGTGGGCTTTTGCCGAGACCGCGCATGCCGAGCAGCTTCGCAAATCCGGCGAACCGTACATCAACCATCCGCGCACCGTGGCCACCATCCTCGCCGACCTGATGATGGATGCGACAACCGTCGCCGCCGGACTGCTCCACGACTGCGTTGAGGATGTCGAAGGCGTTACCGTTGAGAAGATTCAGAAGGAATTCAGCGCCGAAGTTGCTGAACTGGTCGACGGCGTAACCAAGCTGTCCCGCCTGGAATTCACCACGCGCGAGGAACAGCAGGCCGAGACGCTTCGCAAGATGATCCTGGCCATGTCCAAGGACATTCGCGTCGTGCTCATCAAGCTAGCCGACCGTCTGCACAATATGAAAACCCTCAAGTATCAGCCCAAGGATCGCCAGCTGGCCATCGCCCAGGAGACGCTGGATATATACGCGCCGCTGGCGCACCGGCTGGGCGTATTCTCCGTCAAGTCGGAGCTGGAGGATCTGTCGCTGTCCGTCATAGATCCTGAAGGTTACAAGGATCTCGCGCACAAGATCGGCATGAAACGCGCCGAACGCGAGTCGTTCATCAAAGCCGTCATCGATTCCCTGCGCGACGAGTTGGACGAGGCCGGGATAGCGTGCGAGATAACGGGCCGGCCCAAACATTTTTATAGCATTTATAAGAAGATAAAGCTACAGGGCCGGCCGTTTGAACAGATATACGACCTGACGGCCATCAGGGTTATAGTGGATTCCCTGCGCGATTGTTATACAGTACTGGGTATCGTCCATACGCTGTGGAAGCAGGTGCCCAACCGATTCAAGGACTATATCTCCACGCCCAAGCCGAATATGTACCAATCCCTGCACACGACCGTGGTTAGCGACGAGGGCCAGCCATTCGAGGTGCAGATTCGCACCTGGGATATGCACCGCGTGGCCGAGTACGGCATCGCGGCCCATTGGCGTTACAAGGAAGGCGGTCGCGCGCAGGATGAATTGGATAAGAAGATGCACTGGCTGCGCCAGATCATCGATTGGCAGAATGAGACTAAGGATTCCCGTGAATTCATTGATTCATTGAAGGTAGACCTATTCAGCGACGAGGTATTCGTGTTCACGCCCAAGGGCGCGATCATCGACCTACCCAAAGGCGCGACGCCGCTGGACTTCGCGTACCGCATCCACACCGCCATCGGCAACCGATGTACCGGGGCCAAGGTGAATGGCCGCGTAGTGCCGCTGGGTACGGAGCTGCAAACGGGGGATTTCGTCGAGATTCTCACCAGCTCATCCTCACGCGGGCCTAGCCGCGACTGGCTGCGTATCGTAAAAACTTCGCAGGCCAAGTCGAAGATCCGCGCCTACTTCAAGAAACAATTCAAAGAGGAGAATATCGAGCTGGGTCGTACGATGCTCGAGCACGAGGCCCAGCGTAACAACGTCCCCATATCCACGCTTATGAAGCCGGATCTGGTGGAGATCATTCTAAAGAAATATTCATTTGTCGACACCGACGACCTGTACGTAGCCGTCGGCTGCGGCATCATCAGCGCGATGCATGTCGTATCCCGGCTGATTGAGGAACAGCACCGCCGCGACAAACCCGTGCCCAAATATGTCGAGCCGATGAGCGAAGAGGTGCTGGCGCAGGAGAACGCCAAACGCCAGCAGCTGGCCAGCAGCCACGGCATATTCGTGGCAGGGGATTCGGGTATGCTGGTCAAGTTCGGGCACTGTTGCAACCCTGTCCCCGGCGATGAGATAGTAGGATATATCACGCGCGGCCGGGGCGTGACGGTGCACAAGGCCGACTGCCGCAACGCCCGCGCAAGCGAGCGCGAGCGCATGATCGACGTCAGCTGGGATAAGGAGGCCACGCCGGACACGGTATTCAACGCCGACATCCACATCGTTGCCGCCGACCACGACGGTCTGCTCGGCGAGCTGGCCGCACTGCTGGCTGGCATCCAGGTGAAGGTCATATCCATCCACGCCCGTGCTCGTGAGGATGGTTCCTGCACAATCGGCATGACCGTCAAGATTAATACCAAAGATCAGCTGGATCAAGTTATGAAGAGTATACAAAAACGTCAGGATGTCATCGAGGTATTTCGGCTCACATCATAAATAGTTGACGCGATGTAATTTTGGGAATATTATCCATAAAATCTGGTTGTTTTCTTTGCTTGACAACAGCGTTAAGTTGTGGTATACTTCGCTCATAACTCAGTTGCGCTTGATGGATTCGCTTTTTCGCGATGCCGCCCCGCCGCGATGTATGATGATCCTGATACGTGAAAAGGTGTTTTATTATGATAACGCAATCATGTCCAACCCGCCGCGACGTCGATCTGTCCTTACTGACCCCGCATGGCGGCGCGCGTACCGCGCTGGAGGATGGCGCGCTTAACGTTTGGACCACCCGCTCGATTACGTCCATCGCATTCAACCTCTACGGCGACACCTTCAAGGCGTCGCGCGTAACGCTGCCTGGTTTGTATCACCCGCCGTTTCGGATTGATATGACAGTGCGGCTGGATTATCCCGCGCTAATACTGCTGATCGGAAACGGTTACGTCTCGTTCGCGACGCCCTGGCAGGATAACCGCAAGATCGAGGACATCATTTCGCCGTCTGGTAAGCCGAACCAGGACGGCGGACTTTATAACAACGCTCTGCCGTTCGGCGAGTATACCGATATATCCGTGACTTACGGGCTTCATGAGATGCAGATATGCGTCGGCGGCGAGGAACGGTATTATTCAAACAAGCGACCATATATGAAAAAGCTGGCGAAGGACGCCGCGAAGGATGGCTTGACAATCGGGCTTGCAGTATTCAAGCGCGCAATGTTGAATATTAAGTCGATTAGTGTAACCGAGCTGGACGCTCAATCCGCCGTTATTCGCGGCGCGTTCGGCATGGCAAAAACTCAGCCGCTGCCGGAAACATCCAAGCCGACGTTCGAGAGCGTTATCGCGGCCTTGCCCGTTGAATATCAAAGTGAGGTTGTCGAAACAGACACGCTCCTCCGCACACAGCGTCCGGTAAAGTTCATGCGGAGAGTCAACAAGACGGGCAAGGTTACGTATGTCGCGGCCGATTACGGCATCTCCTACGCGCTGCATACATCGGGCGCGTGCGCAACACACGGATTCTCATGGTACATCGTGACCCAAAGCACGCCGGAAACATGGGGCAGGAAAGTGGACCGCATGGAGGAAACGCTTGCGGAGATCGCGAAAACCGACGCCGCGTTAGCCGAGCGGATATTTTACGCGCTGAACGACTGCGTCAGTTGTTATGGCGACCACTGCATGGCTAAAACGGCGTACGTCTTTAACGGAGCAAAACGCATGACTTGTCACGGAAAAGTCATGCTGCACATGGCCCATGAGGACTTTCGGGATGTGCGCGCGTTCTTTCAACATATTAACACGCTGATAGCCGGACAATCGGAGGGATAGTATTATATGCGACTGGTAATCCAGCGCGTCAGCCGCGCAAGCGTAACGGTGGACGGTACGATCGTCGGCCAGATAGGTAAGGGGTATACCGTGCTGGTGGGAGTCGAGGACGGCGACACCCCCGACGATATCCAATATGCCGCGAATAAGACCGCCGGGCTGCGCGTATTCGAGGACGATCAAGATAAGATGAACCTATCCATCCAGGATGTCGGCGGCGATATCCTGGCCGTATCCCAGTTCACGCTGCTGGGCGACACGCGGCACGGCCGTCGGCCCAGCTTCATTGAGGCTGCACGGCCGGAGCAAGCCGAACTGTTGTTCGCTAAATATTGCGAGGCCTTGCGAACGTTAGGCTTAACGGTCGAAACGGGCGTGTTCCAGACGCATATGTATGTCGAATTGGTCAACGACGGCCCGGTTACAATATTGGTCGACAGCCGGAAACGATTCTAGCATGATAATTGTTTTGGAGACCAACCTGCCCTCATTCTCAAACGACATAGCCGACGTTGTGCGGATGATGATGCCCGGCGCGATTGTGCGCGAATCGGACGACGCGAATGCTGATAAGCGCATTAGTCATACTCATACAGAACATGAAGGCTATTGGCATGAACAGTGTACGATCGCTGGCAACTCAACCGATTACAACACATTCGATTGGCAAGTACCCATTCCACAACCCGGCGCGCAATCCCCCGAAGCCTTCACCCTGAACACCAAACGCCTGTTAAAACGCGCCGCCAAACAATGCTGTTACTATCTATTAAAGAATATAACCCATCATCATCCGCCTTGGGGCGCGCTGACGGGCATCCGTCCGACCCGGCTGTTTGCCGAGCGGCTGGCGGCGGGCGACCCCGATCCGGAACGCACGATCATGCAGTCATTCGACACGCGGCAGGACAAAGCCGCGCTGCTGCGCTCGATTTGCGAGACGCAATCGCCGTACCTCTCGGTTGATCCGTGCGAGGTCGATATTTATGTAGGCATACCGTATTGTGTGACACGGTGCGCGTATTGCTCGTTCAAGACGGAGATTATTCCGAAGGATCCGCGCAAGACGGATGCCTATGTGAGCGCGCTAGTTACTGAAATACAATCAACCCGCGAACTGATGGACGAGTGCGGCTTGCAACCGCACGCGCTGTACATGGGCGGCGGCACGCCTACTGCGTTGGAGGCATCGCGGCTGGATAACATTATAACCGCGCTGGACCGCGCCTTCCCCAACGTTCTGGAGTTCACCGTCGAAGCTGGACGTCCCGACACACTGGACGGGGAGCGGCTGAAGGTTCTGCGTTCGCACCCCGTGACCCGCATCAGCATCAACCCCCAAACCATGAATGATTCTACTCTGGAACGGATCGGCCGCCGGCACACCGCCGCGCAGACCATCGACGCATTCGACCGCGCGCGGACGATGGGTTTCAACAACATCAATATGGATCTGATCGCTGCGCTGCCGGGCGAATCCGTCGGCGATTTCGCGCGAACATTAGAGGCAGTCCAAACGTTACAGCCGGACAGTCTGACAATCCATACACTGGCACGGAAGCGTGCGTCCAAACTGTTCGACGACCCGGCGTTCATAGAGACCGCGCCGGAAACCGTCGAGGAGATGATCCTCCTTGGCGCGGAATCCGCAAGGCAAATGGGTATGAGGCCTTATTACTTATACCGTCAAAAACAAATCGCAGGCAACCAGGAGAACGTCGGTTATGCTAAGCCGGATCGTATATCCATCTATAACATTGACATGATGGAAGAGACCGCGTCCATACTCGCGCTGGGCGCGGGCGGTATATCCAAACGCGTAATGTATAACGATGCTAACCAGCTAAGGATCGAGCGCGCGCCGAATATGATGGAGTCCGCGCGATATATCGAGCGTTTGGATGAGATGATTGAACGGAAACGGGCGTTGTGGTCCGAACCAAACGGCAACAATAAAGGAGTGTAAAAAGATGGTTTATCGACGCGTGTACAAATCGCTGGCCTGGGTATTCTTCGGCGTCGGCGCGGGCCTGGCGCTTATTGGTGTAATAGTGGGCGCGGCACTGCATGTGGATACGAGCGAACTGCTGCGCATGGAGTCGGATGGAGCGGCAGCAGCGGTCGCGCTCTGTTTGACGGGACTGCCGTTTCTGATAATCGCTGTGGTATTCGCGATCATTGCGCAGGCCGCGCGTCGCCGCGAGGATAGTCTGCGCGCGTCGGGCAATAAGATCGAAGCGCCGATCGACTCCATCGGCCCGTTGTACAACTATGGCTACAACCGATCGAACGCGTTTATCATCACCTGCCGCTGGGAAGGCGCGGACGACGGCCGGGTGTATGTCTACCGCAGCGAAATGCTCTCCTTTGACCCGACGGGTTATTTGGCCGAACATGGTATAAAAACCATGACCATATACCTGGATCGTTACAATCCAAAGCGTTACTATATGGACGTGACAGCCATAACCAAACGTGTAGTTATTGCTTAATAACAGACCCCCGCCGCCAGCTTTAGGTCATCTAGGATTTCAGGTAAACGATATGATGCCAAAGACCTACAACACTGTGTTACGCTGGATAGCGTACGTTTGGCTTCAGGCAGCAGGTGCAAAATGGCTGGGGAGAGGTGTCCAGAGGAGAGGGGGCGCCATAGCGCCCCTCTTCTTTGGCCGTCCTTTTGGTTACTTTTCCCACGGACGGGAAAAGTAACAAGTCCCCAACCGCAGTTGGGGCAGTCCGCCCGCAGGCGATAGAGCTTACCACCGTCGTAAAAATATGTAAGCAGTTGACATCTTTACCAAATAATTGTACAATATAATCAACGTTTTATAGATTGAAAGGAGTACGCCTATATGGCTGAATTATTCCCCGGCATCCCCGCTGTCAAGTATGAAGGCGGCAAATCCCAAAACCCCTTCGCGTTCAAGTATTACAACGCGGATCAAACCGTTCTGGGCAAGAAGATGAAGGAGCACCTGCCCTTCGCACTGGCCTGGTGGCACGCTCTGGGCGCAACAGGCACCGACATGTTTGGACCGGGCACCGCTGATAAATCCTTCGGCAAAGCGGCTGGATCGATGGATCTTGCCTACGCCAAGGTGGACGCGGGTTTTGAATTAATGCTGAAACTTGGCATCGAATACTTCTGTTTCCACGACGTGGATCTCGTGCCCGAGGCTGACACCATCGGCGAAACCAACAAACGCCTGGACGAAATCACCGACTACCTGCTCAAAAAGATGGGCGAAACGGGTATCAAATGCCTGTGGGGTACGGCGAATATGTTCAGCAACCCGCGCTTCATGAATGGTGCGGGCAGCTCTAACTCGGCGGATGTGTACTGCCATGCCGCCGCCCAGATCAAGAAGGCGCTTGATATGACCGTCAAGCTAGGCGGCCGCGGCTACGTATTCTGGGGCGGACGCGAAGGTTATGAATCATTACTCAATACCGACATGAAGTTCGAGCTGGATAACATCGCGGCGCTCATGAAGATGGCCGTCGAGTATGGCCGCTCGATCGGGTTCAAAGGCGACTTCCTCATCGAGCCGAAACCCAAGGAACCCATGAAGCACCAGTATGACTTCGACGCAGCCACGGCTATTGGATTCTTGAAGGAGTACGGCCTAGCTAAGGACTTCAAGATGAATATCGAGGCCAACCACGCTACGCTGGCTGGCCACACGTTCCAGCACGACCTGCGGGTCAGCGCGATCAACGGCATGCTCGGTTCCATTGACGCTAATCAGGGCGATTATCTGATCGGCTGGGATACCGACGAGTTCCCGTTCAATGTATACGAGACGACTTTGGCCATGTACGAGGTGCTCAAGGCGGGCGGCATCAATGGCGGATTCAACTTCGACGCGAAGAATCGCCGCAGCGCGTACACGCCCGAGGATATCGCACACGCGTTCATACTGGGCATGGATACCTTCGCGCTGGGATTGTTGAGAGCCGCCGCGATCATTGAGGACGGGCGTATCGATAAGTTCCTGAAGGATCGTTACGCGTCGTTCGACGGTGAGTTAGGCAAGAAGATTCGCGCAGGTAAGGCTACGCTGGCTGAATTAGCCGCCATCGCCGAGAAGAACGGCGCGCCCGCACTGCCCGGCAGCGGCAGACAAGAATACCTCGAGTCCGTTATGAACAACGTTATGTTTGGATAAGGAGGCCACCGAATGTCCTCCGCTTACATCATTGGTTTAGACTTAGGGACGTCTGGGACAAAAACCGCGCTATTCCGCGAGGACGGCAGCCTGGTCTGCTCGGCCTCGCGGGAATACCCTCTCTATCAGCCGCACAATGGCTGGGCCGAGCAGGAGCCATCCGACTGGTGGGACGCTGCTGTCGCAACGCTCTCACAGGTTATCCGCGAGTCGGGCGTCGATCCCCGGCAGATCAAGGCGCTGGGCATGTCAGGCCAGATGCACGGTCTGGTTATGCTGGATGAACACGGGCAGACGCTGGGCCGCTCGATCATCTGGGCGGATCAGCGCACGGGCGCTGAGTGTGAACAGATAACCAGCCTCATCGGTGCAAAGCGCATGATCGAGGTTACGGCGAATCCCGCGCTGACAGGATTCACAGCCTCCAAAATCATGTGGGTCAAGAATCACCAGCCTGAACTCTTCGCAAAATGCAGACACATACTGCTGCCCAAGGATTTCCTGCGGTATAAGCTGACCGGAGATTTCGCCACCGAAGTATCGGACGCCAGCGGCATGCAGCTGCTGGATGTGCCGCACCGCCGCTGGTCGGAGGAAGTCTGCGCGAAGCTGGGCATTCCGCTGGAGTTACTGGCCAAAGTGTATGAATCACCGGAGGTTACCGGGCATATATCCGATTATGCGGCCAAGCTGACTGGCCTATCCGCTTCAACGCTGGTTGTGGGTGGTGCAGGTGACAACGCGGCGGCGGCGGTGGGTACTGGGGTTGTACGTAACGGGCGGGCGTTCTGCACGATAGGCACGTCGGGCGTGGTATTCGCTCACACGGATCAGTTGTCGATCGATCCGAAGGGCAGGGTTCATACGTTCTGCTGTGCCGTGCCTGGAGCGTGGCACGTCATGGGCGTAGTACAGTCGGCGGGGTTATCGCTGCGCTGGCTTCGGGATACCGTTTGCGAACCCGAGAAGGCGGCGGCGCTCGCGAAAGGCATCGATCCATACGACGAAATGTCGAATGAAGCCGCATCCAGTCCCGTCGGCGCTAATCGGCTCCTCTACCTCCCCTACCTCATGGGCGAGCGCACGCCGCACTTGGACCCGGATTGCCGAGGCGTGTTCTTTGGTTTAAGCGCGATGCACACGCGCGCCGATCTCATCCGCGCAGTAATGGAAGGCGTGACGTACGCGCTCAATGATTCAGTCAATATCCTACGTGGTATGGGTGTAACGCTGTCGAATGTGCTGGCGGTTGGCGGCGGCGCGCGATCTGGTTTTTGGCGGGCAATGATCGCGGATATGTTTGGCTGTCCGATCAGTCTGCCTGAGTCGTCTGAAGGCGCGGCGTTAGGAGCGGCGATTCTGGCCGCCGTTGGTGCGGGGTTATACCCGAGCGTTGGAGAGGCGTGTGATCGTATCATTCGGGTTAAGTCCACGCGGCAGCCGGAGATTAACAATAACAGGGCATACAATAAGGTTTATGGTCTGTACACTAAGCTGTATCCTGTTTTGAAGGATAGCTTTGTCGAACTCAAAGGGATATAATTCTTCTCCCTCACGGGGGAGTTCGGAGGTTTTCGGGGCTTTGCCCCGGACCCTATGAGGGGCTTTCAGCCCCTCAACCCCTGACCAGGGTTTCACCCTGGACCTTCTTTTAACCGTGAATCGATCCAGCGGAGGCGGTGTTTATGGCGAAAAGCGACCCCCCAATCCTCGATATGCAGTCCATCTCCAAGGAATTCCCCGGCGTGCGCGCTTTGTCGAACGTCAGCCTAACCGTGCGCAAAGGCGAGATCCTCGGCATCGTTGGCGAAAACGGCGCCGGCAAGTCCACCCTCATGAATATCCTATCCGGCATCTACCCCTACGGTTCCTACGACGGCCACTTCATCTTCAACGGTGAGGAAGGCCGCTTCCACACGATCAGCGACTCCGAGCGCAAAGGAATCGTTATAATCCATCAAGAACTCGCCCTCGTCCCCTACCTATCCATCGCCGAAAACATGTACCTAGGCAACGAGCAATCCAACCACGGCGTCATCCGCTGGGATGACACCTACCGCAACGCCGAGGAGCACCTCCGCACCGTCGGTCTCTCCGAAAACCCACACACCCTCATCAAGGATATCGGCGTCGGCAAGCAGCAGCTTGTCGAAATCGCCAAAGCCCTGACGAAGAACCTCAAGCTCCTGATCCTCGACGAGCCAACATCCTCGCTCAACGAGCGCGACGCGCAAAAGCTCCTCGACATGCTGATCGATTTCAAGCGTTCACGCGGCATCACCTCGATCATCATCTCTCACAAACTCAACGAAATCGCCTACGTCTCCGACCGTATCACCGTCATCCGCGACGGCCAGACCATCGAAACCCTAGAAAAAGGCGTCGACGATCTCTCCGAGGATCGCATCATCCGGGGCATGGTCGGCCGTGAGATGTCCCAGCGTTACCCCACCCGCCAACCCTGCATCCGCCCTGACACCGCCCTACGCATCAAGCATTGGAACGTCTACCACCCGATCTTCACAGAGAAGAAGCTGGTCAATGACGTATCAATCATGGTTCGTCACGGCGAAGTCGTAGGCATGTACGGTCTTGTCGGCGCTGGCCGCACGGAGCTGGCCATGTCCGTATTCGGCAAAGCCTACGGCACCCACATCACGGGCGAGATAGAGAAGGATGGCAAGCCCATCGACCTCCCCTCCATCCCCAAAGCAATCCAGGCAGGGCTAGCCTACGTTACAGAGGATCGCAAGCAGGACGGCCTAATCCTGCCATTCACCATACTGCGCAACCTAACCCTAGCCAGCATGTCATCCGTTAGCAACTACGGTGTCATCGATGCCGACGTCGAGCTGGGCAGCGCGGCCGACACCAAGGACCGCCTCAACGTCAAAGCCCCCAACGTCGAGCAGCTCGTCGGCAATCTCTCCGGCGGCAACCAGCAGAAGGTACTCCTGGGTAAGTGGGTATTCGCGAAACCCGACATCCTCATTCTGGATGAACCAACTCGCGGCGTGGATGTCGGCGCGAAGTATGAAATATACAAGATCGTTAACGAACTAGCCGAACAGGGCAAGGCCATCCTACTAATCTCCTCCGAACTCAACGAGATCCTCGGCATGTGCGACCGCGTTTACGTTATGCACGCGGGGAAACTGCTGGGCGAATACCAAGCCAGCGAAGCCACTCAAGAGAAAATTATGTCGGATATACTCGCAACTGAACGCACTGAACGTATGGGAGGTCTCGCCTCATGAGCCAGACAGCACCCGCCGCCAAACCCCGCGCCTCATTATCAGGCATGCTGCGCCAGTACATGCTCCTCCTCATCCTCGCGATAATCATCGTATTCTTCCAGATCCGCACGGGCGGCAAGATGCTCAACCCGATGAACGTATCCAACATCATCTTCCAAAACGCCTACGTTGTGATCCTGGCGTGCGGCATGCTGCTGTGTATACTCACAGGCGGCAACATCGATCTGTCGGTCGGCTCCGTAGTCGCCGTGGTCAGCGCGTGCGCGGGCACGTTCATCATCTCCTGGAAGTGGAATCCGTACCTGTCGATGCTGCTATGCCTTGTCATCGCTATATGCATTGGTATGTTCCAAGGATTCTGGATCGCGTACGGCCGCATCCCGCCATTCATAATGACGCTGGTCGGCATGCTCTTCTTCAGAGGCCTTACCTTATACATCCTCAAAGGCCTAACGCTGGCGCCATTCCCACAGTCGTTCCTGAAATTTTCGACAGGGTTCGTGTTCACAGGCGATCCGCTCGCAGATTTGCCCCTATTCGGCCTGCGAAATGTGACGTGTTTTGTCGTCGGTGTACTGCTGGCGGTTGCATTCGCTGTAATCACGTTCGTGGGTTACGCCAGCCGCAAACGCAAAGGCTACACGGTTGAGGGTTTCGTCAGCCTGCTGATCAGGACTCTCATCGTCTGCGCGGCGGTTATCGCGCTGTTCTACCTGCTGGCGGGCTACCGCGGCATCCCGACCGTCCTGATCACGCTGGGTATCATCTTATTGTTCTACTCGTTCCTGACGACGAATACGGTAATGGGACGCCACTTGTACGCGCTGGGCGGCAACGAAAAGGCCGCGCGGCTGTCAGGCGTCAACACCCGGCGGATGATGTTCCTCGCCTACACAAATATGTCATTCCTGGCTGGCGTGGCCGCGCTGGTATTCTCGGCGCGCTTGAATTCCGCCGCGCCCCAGACGGGTCAGAGCTTTGAGATGGATGCTATCGCGGCGTGCTTCATCGGCGGCGCATCCGCGTACGGCGGCGTGGGCACGATCGGCGGCGCGCTGATCGGCGGCCTGATCATGGGCATCCTCAATAACGGGATGTCGATCCTGGGCTGGCCTACCGACCGTCAGCAGATGATCAAACCGCTGGTGCTCCTGGTAGCCGTCGCGCTGGACGTGATCCCCAAACAGCACGTACTCGATCCGCTAATGGATCGTATCCGCTTACGTAAAACCCAATCGTTAACAGCTTGATTCGGGAGGTGTGCTGCCCATATGCTGCCTGAGATTCGGTTCATCAGCGGTACTGAACGCAACAACCAGATGGAGATGGTCATCGAGGATACGCTGGCCGAGGAGAGCGATCCGCTGGCGGCTATGGCCACGGTCGCGGCGTATATATACGCGTTCATGGAGCGTGTGAACTGGGCCGGGTTTTATGTGGCCAGAGGCGAAACGCTGGTCGTCGGCCCGTATCAGGGCCAGCCAGCGTGCGTGCGAATCCCATTCGGCAAAGGCGTGTGCGGCACGGCGGCTCAAGAGCGCCGCGCAATCCGCGTCGACGAGGTTGGCACGTATCCGGGCTACATCTCATGCGACAGCTCAACCCGCTCGGAATTAGTCGCGCCTATCATCATCGGCGACAAGGTTTTCGGCGTACTCGACCTCGACAGCCCTGAACCCGCGCGCTTCAACGAAGCGGATCTGTCGCTCATCCAGCGTATCGCCAACCTCGTCGGTAAGACTATCGCGAAAGCACCCACGCTGGAGTCGATGTTAGTATAACGTTTATTATACTGTAATAAAAAGGACGCGCATTAGCGTCCTTTTTTGTGCGCAGATTTACTTACCTTAGCCTTACCCCTCAAAAAACTCCAGCTTCTCGCCGTCCGGCCCTTCAAAGAATATGTTGCGTTTCCCGGCCAGACCGCCGGATAGCGTGGACACCTTATCGGCCGCGAACTCCACACCCTTCGCGCGCAGCGAATCCACCAACTCATCAATGCCATTCACATCCAGGCAAACATGGGCGATAGGTCCGGACGCGTTTGGCACCTGATGATCCGGATGCTCGATCAGCTCCAGTATGCACGTGCCCGCGTGCAGGAACGCCAGGCGCGTGCCGCCATCCAGCTCGACGCGCTGATCCACCGTGAATGAGAGTAAATCCTTATAGAATGATACGGAACGCTCGATGTCCGACACGATGACACCGATGTGAGCCAGCCCTTTTACGCCGAAAGATTCTGCCATTTTACGTAATCCTCCACTTTTTTGAAATAAACTTGAACCAGTTGGAAATCATAAGCAGGATACCCTACGTCCGCTTGCATAAAGCGGCGGTATTAGTATAGCACAATACGCCAGGATTTGGAAGCAAGGCCTCATTTACGGAACTAAGCCTTGGATTTTCTCGTCTGAAGCAGTGGCGGGCTTTCGCGATGTTCTATCTCCGCTTGGCTAGGCATACGCATATGCCAAATGGAGCAAGCGCACAGCGGCGCTCCATGTGGGCGTTGGGGGATTCAAGAAAACCTCCAAGCCGAATGGAGGTGGACGGAATGCGAGTTGTGTCACCCGCCACACGCGGCAAACCTGTCGGCGGCTACGGGGGCTTATTTTCCCGCTATAGCCGCTGGATCGCGCTGGCGACGCTGGTTATACTAAGCGCAGTATATCTTACGATGACGCCAGGCGCGGACGCGATGGCCGCCACACGCAAGCGTGAGCTGCCCATTTATAACGTCGCTACCGACGACAAGGTGCTCGCCATCAGCTTCGACGCGGCGTGGGGCAGCGCGAATACCATGGCGCTGCTGGATCTGCTGGATAAGTACGACATCAAAACGACATTCTTTGTCGTTGGTATATGGGTCGAAAAATATCCGGAGCTGGTGCAGGAGATAGCGCGCCGCGGCCACGAGGTGGAGAGCCACTCCACAACGCATCCGCACATGCCGCAGCTGTCGGATGTTAAGATGCGCCAGGAGTTGCAAACCGTCGGCGATCAGATTTACTCGCTGACAGGCGTGCGGCCTACCTTATTCCGACCGCCGTACGGCGACTATAACGACCAGACGGTGCTGGTCGCCAAGCAGGAAGGTTACGAGGTCATCCAATGGAATGTGGATTCGCTGGATTGGAAAAACCTGGGCACCCAGGCAATGATCGCATCCGCTACGAAAAAAGTTTCGCCGGGGGATATCGTTCTATTCCACAACGATTCCAAGTATCTAATGGATGCACTGCCGACGATACTTGATTATTATGTCTCGCAAGGGTATAAAGTGATCCCTGTTTCGCAAATACTGTTATCGGGCGATACCTATATCGATCACGCTGGCACACAACATCCCAAAGCCCAAACCGCTCCGGCCCCTGAAGCCTGAGTCGGGATACGAAGAGGTGTAAACCGATGGAACGGATCGTAAATTCTCTGCATCTGACTGGAACCATGGCAAACGCGCCCGTGTTCTCCCACGAATTGTTCGGCGAGGCGTTCTACCAATTCACGCTGTCGGTGCCTAGGCTATCCGGCGTGCAGGATCACCTGCCCGTCACGGCGTCGGAGCGGCTGCTGCAGCCCCTGAACCCCAAGGTAGGCATGCAGCTAAGGCTGGAAGGCCAAGCGCGCTCATACAACAAAGTGATCAACGGCGCGGGAAGGCTGCTCATCACGGCGTTCGCGCAGCAGCTTTTCATACCGGTGGATGAGCAGAATCCCAACACGATCCAGCTGGCTGGCGCGCTGTGCAAACCTCCGGCGTACCGGACCACGCCATTCGGCCGCGAGATCGCCGATCTCATGCTGGCGGTGAACCGCGCGTACGGCAAGAGCGATTATATCCCTTGCATCGCCTGGGGCAGGAATGCCCGCTTTGCCTCGCGCATGGCCATCGGCGACCAGCTGCAGATAGACGGACGCCTGCAGTCCCGGCCTTACCAGAAGCAGATGCCCGACGGCGCCGTCCTGGAGAAGATCGCGTACGAGGTCTCAGTGGGCCGCCTGGAATCCATCAAACCCGAAGGCGCGCTGCCCGTTAAGTACACCATAGACGACAAGCCGGATCACGATTTCGACCCTGAAAAGCAGGATGAATTCCCGGAGGCTGGCTTCGAGCAGCAAAGCCCGAGCGCCTCTGACGATCAGCGGGATGTATTCGCAGGATTCAACACGGACTTCCTGCCATAATAAATCATGGAACAAAAGAAAGACCGCCGCGTGAAACGGCGGTCTTAAACTTTGTTAGATTTAACCCTTCGGCCCAGCCGCGACGATCTTGGGATCCATTCCCTTATATTTCTCGAAATTCTTTTGGAACAGACCGGCGAGATTCTTGGCAGCCTTGTCATATGCTGCCTTATCCTGCCAGGTGTTGCGCGGCTGGAGCACCTCGTCCGGCACGTTCGCGCACTGGGCGGGCACATCCATGTTGAATGTTTCGTCATGGACGAACGCGCCCTTCTCCAGCGAACCATTCAGCGCGGCGGTGACCATGGCGCGCGTATACTTGATCTTCATGCGCGAGCCGCCGTCGCCGGCGGGTCCGCCGGACCAGCCCGTATTCACCAGGTACACATTCGAGCCATGCTGATCGATGCATTCGCCCAGCATCGTGGCATACTTGCTGGCGGGCAGCGGCAGGAACGGCGCGCCGAAGCACGTCGAGAACGTCGCCTGGGGCTGCGTGACGCCGCGCTCCGTACCCGCAAGCCGGGCGGTGTAACCCGTCACAAAGTGATACATGGCGGCTTCGCGGCTTAGCTTGGCGATGGGCGGCATCACGCCGTACGCATCGGCGGTAAGGAAGATGACGGTCTTGGGATGCCCGCCCACGCCGGGGATCTTCGTGTTGGGGATGTATTCGACAGGATAACCCACGCGGGTATTCTCCGTGATGGATTCGTCCGCGTAATTCAGCTCGCGCGTCACCGGATCGATGACCACGTTCTCCACCAGCGCGCCGAACTTGATCGCATCCCAGATCTGCGGCTCGTTCTCCTTCGACAGGTTGATGCACTTGGCATAGCAGCCGCCCTCGATGTTGAATATCCCGTTGGGCGACCAGCCGTGCTCGTCGTCGCCTATCAGGTAACGGTCAGGATCGGCTGAGAGCGTCGTCTTGCCCGTGCCCGACAGCCCAAAGAACAGCGCGGTATCGCCGTCCTTGCCCATGTTCGCGGAGCAGTGCATCGTGAATACGCCGCGCAATGGCATCAGGTAATTCATCAGTGAGAATACGGATTTCTTGATCTCGCCCGCGTACTGGCTGCCCGCGACGAGCACAAGCTTCTTTTCAAATGAAACCACGATCGCGGCCTCGGAGTTGGTGCCGTCCAGCTCGGGCGACGCCTTGAACCCCGGCGCTGCGATGATCGTGAAGTCCTGCTTGAAGCCGACCAGCTCATCCTCGCTCGGCCTTAGCAATAGCTGGTGGATGAACAGGTTTTCGCTCGCCAGCTCGTTGATCACGCGGATATTGATGCGGTAATCCGGATCGGCGCCCGCGTATCCGTCGAAAACGAATATCTCCCGATTCTGCAGGTACGCGGTAATTTTCGCGTAAAGATTGTCAAATTTCGCTTGAGAGATGGGCACGTTGACCTTGCCCCAGTCGATCTGATCATGGCTGGACGGTTCGTCCACGATGAACTTATCATCCGGTGAGCGGCCCGTATACTTGCCCGTATAAACGCACAGCGCGCCCGTCTGACTCAGGATGCCTTCGCCGCGAGCGACCGCGCGCTCGGTCAGCGCGGGCACGGATAGGTTGCGGTGAACCACGGTGGGATGAATGATCCCCAACGCGTCCAGATTCAATGCTGAAGCCATAAGCGTTTCCTCCTTATAACAAACCTAGAATAATTATTGACACATCACGGCAGCGTATAACCCGCCGCCATCAGCAGCGCGTACCACTCTTCGCGCTCGAGTGTGATGTCGGCGGCCTTCACGCAATCCAGGAGACGGCCGGGGTTCATCGTGCCCGTGACGGGTTGGAAGCGCGCCGGGTGCCGCAGCAGCCACGCCATAGCGATAGTAGTGTTTGTGACGCCATACTTCGCGGCCAATTGATCCATCACCGCGTTGAGCTTGGGGTACTTGTCGCTGCCGATGAATACGCCCGCGAACATGCCGTATTGGAACGGCGACCACGGCTGGACGGTGATCTCATTCAAACGGCAGAAATCCAACGCCGATCCGTTGTGGTTGACGGCGGTGTCGTCGTTCATATTGACGTGCAGACCCTCCGCGACCAACCCGGCATGCGGGATGGACAGCTGCAGCTGGTTGGCCACGATGGGCTGTTTCAGCGAACGCTGGAGCAGTTGAATCTGCATCGGGTTCTGATTTGACACACCAAAGTGGCGTACTTTGCCGCTCGCTTTCAGGCGGTCGAATGCCTCGCCGACCTCGTCCGGCTCGACGAGCGCATCCGGGCGGTGCAGCAGCAGCACGTCCAGGTATTCGGTCTGCAGGCGCTTCAGGCTGCCTTCGACGGATGATATGATGTGCTCGCGCGAAAAGTCGAACATCCTGCCGGGGACTATGCCGCATTTCGACTGGATGATCATCTTCGCGCGCAGTCCGGCGTTCATATTTATCGAGCGGCTGAATATGGTTTCGCAGTTTCCGCCGCCGTATATATCCGCGTGGTCAAAGAAGTTCGCGCCAGCGTCCAGCGCGGTCTTGATGAATTTCTCGGCATCGCCGTCGCTGAGGCGGTTGATGCGCATGCAGCCGACCGCGACGGCCGGCACTGTCAGGCCCGATTTACCCAGCGGTATTGTCCTCATGAAACCTCCGTATTTCACTGGCGTCACACGATATTCGACGAGGTGCATTCGACCTTTATCGCGTTGTCCTTCAGCTTTGATAGTTTAGCCTTGTTGCCTTCGCCGTCGTCGAGCGTCATCTTCTCCAGTTCATACTGAACCATGAAGTTGACGACCTCGCCTTCGACGAATCCAACCCAGCCCTTGCGCGTGGGTTTTGCCGATTTGTCCTGGGCTTCTCTTTCCTTGATGCGTTCATCGAATACAGAATCCATGGAATTCCTCCTATATTTTACCACCAAATTTGCTCATAAAGCCGGGCGACGCAGACCTGCCGCGCCGCCCGGTCGTAAGGGTGATGGTGATCAGCGGATCAGCAAATCAGCGAATCAGTTCGCGACTTCCAGATCAGCCTCTGTGTAGTAGCCGCTGTCGACCAGCAGTTCCTTGTAGTTGTTCTTATCCGCGAATACTGGGGCGCAGACGTACGTCGGCACAACGAAAACGCCGTTGTCATAGGTCGTGGTGTCGTTGATTTCCGGCTCCTCGCCCTTGAGGATCGTATCAACCATGGCGACAACCTTCTCGGCGAGGGTGCGGGTATCCTTGAACACGGACATGGACTGGAAGCCCAGGATGATGTTCTTGGTGTTGGCGACGTCGCAATCCTGGCCTGTGATCAGCGGGAACTCGTCGAACCCGGCACCGATCAAGGCGTTGGTGACGCCCAGGGCGGTCGAGTCATTCGAGCAGCACACGGCATCCAGCTTGGTGCCGTCGCTGTAGTTGGCGGCGATCAGGTTATCCATGCGGGATTGGCTGTTGGCGCTGTCCCAGTTCGCGGTCGCGATCTGGGCGAACTCGGTCTGGCCGCTCGGCACCTTGACCACGCCGGACTCGATGTAGGGAGAGAGCACGTCCCACGCGCCGTTGAAGAAATGCTGCGCGTTGGGATCGCCCGGATCGCCACCGAAGAACTCGATGTTGACCGAGTTATCAGCCGTGCGATTCGCCAGATCCAGCTGGGTCTCCAGGTACTGACCCTGAATCTGACCCACCTGGTAGTTGTCAAACGTCGCGTAGTAGGTGACCGCATCCGTCTCCATGATGTTGCGGTCATAAGCGATGACGGGGATACCGGCGGCCTTCGCGTCGGCCAGCACGGTGGTTAGGGACCAGCTGTCAACTGCGGCGATAACTAGGACGTTGACGTCGTTGAGTATCTCGTTTTCAACCTGCGCGACCTGCGTGGGAATGTCATTATTCGCGTACTGCAGATCGACTTCATACCCAGCGGCTTCGAGCTTTTCCTTCATGTTCGCGCCGTCCTGATTCCAACGCTGAAGGGACTGGGTCGGCATGAGCACGCCAACCTTGCCTTCCGCCAGCGCCGCACCCGCCATACAGCCGATGAGGACGAGCGCCAGCGCTAATGCCAAGAGTTTTTTCATGATTGAGTAACCCCTTTCCGTTCTGTAGATAATTTTTGGAAACCATTTGAATACGTTAATTATCCACCGAACAGCACTATTTGTCAAGGCGTTTTATGCAGACAATACAGGAAATGCGTGGGAATCTTGATAACACGATGTGAACATTGACGCTCGATAATCGTCAATCCTCGTCGTTAATCCCCAGGTCATTCCCCATGATCACAGCCTGTTGGACGCTGTGTCTGCCGAACCTATCGCGGATGCCGTCGATGGCCTTCTCCAGCCGCTCGATGCTGTCGGTGTTGGGTTTGGCGGGTTCGGTGAACCAGGAGAGCTGTTCGTGACGCTCGCAATCGGCGGGCACCAGATTCTCGGCGGTGACGGTCAGCGTGCGGATGCGCTTGCCGCTGGGCCAGTGTTTGGCGATCAGCGCGCGGGCGGCGTCGGCAATCTCCTTAGCCAGATAGGTCGGCGTTTCGAGCGAAGTCTGCCGCGATATGGTTTTCAGCGTATTATCCCTGATCGACACGGACACGGTTCGGCACTTGAAGCCCTGCGCGCGCAGACGGCTAGCCACGCTGTCCGTCAGATATATAACGCCCGTGCGGATATCCTCGTCGGTAATCAGGTCGCGGCTGAACGTGTATCCATTGCCGATGGATTTGGCCTGCTCATAGGCGCCAGACTCCGCAACGGGACTGCTGTCCAGCCCATTCGCGTTGATGTACAGCTGCTCGCCGAACTTGCCGAATTCCTTTAACAATAACCCGCGCTCACACGCGGCCAGCTCGCCTATCGTTTGCACGCCGAGCTTGGACAACGCCTCGACGGTCTTACGCCCGACAAAGAACAGGTCGCCCACCGGCAGCGGGAATACGATTTCCTTCCAATTGTTACGGCTTATTTCAGTTACGGCGTCGGGCTTCTTATAATCCGAGCCCAGCTTGGCGAATATCTTGTTCCACGACACTCCTATGCTGATGGTTATATCGATCTCCCGCTTGATCCGCTCGCGTATCACATGGGCCAGTTTGAGGCCATCCTCATTATAATTAGATAAGCACCCCGTCAAATCCAGAAAACTCTCGTCAATCCCGAACCGCTCAACCAGCGGCGTATACTGCTCATAGATAGCGTTAACCCGCTCGCTGAAGTACTGATACTCACCGTGGCGCGGCGGCATCAGTACCAGCTGCGGGCATTTATTTTTCGCACTCCATACCGTCTCAGCGGTCTTGATGTTGTACTTTTTCGCCAGCTCGTTCTTGGCTACGACGATGCCGTGGCGCATCTGCGGATCCCCGGCCACCGCCATGGGCACCTTGCGCAGCTCGGGGTTGAACGTTTCCTCGACGCTGGCAAAGAAGCTGTTGCAGTCGCAATGGAAGATGATCCTGTCACTCGACGGCTTTGACCGATGCGGCTTAGCCGCCGTTACACTCTCCACAACAGCCGGAGCGCAACAACCACCAGTATCATCGTAGCGCTCATTATACCCGCAATCAGGAATCCGGCCTTCAGCCCGCCCAGCATGATCCATATGGTTTCACGGCGGGACAGATTCGGCGGCTGACGCGGGGATTCCGGCGGATCCAGCTGCGGCAGGGCCTGCGGCTTAGCGGGTCGGTTTGTATCCATAACTAATATAAGTGGCACGCGATGCGATGCCCGCCGCCCACGTCCTTCTCAACGGGTTTGGTATCCCTGCAGTGCGGCATGGCCTGCTTGCAGCGGGATTCGAAGCGGCAGCCCTTGAACTCCTGCGCGGGTGAGGGCAGCGAGCCTTCCAATATGATCCTGTCCCGACGCACGGTCGGATCGGGTATCGGAATCGCGCTGAACAGCGCCTTGGTGTACGGATGCAGCGGATTCTTGAATATCTCGCGGCACTCGCCATATTCCACCATCTGGCCCAGGTACATCACGCCGACCGCGTCGGATATATGTTCGACGACCGACAGATCGTGCGATATGAATAGATATGCCATGCCGAACTGCTGCTGCAGGTCAGCCAGCAGGTTAATTATCTGGGCTTGGATGGAGACATCCAGCGCGGATACGGGTTCGTCGCACACGATGAAGTCTGGGTTCAACGCCAGCGCGCGGGCGATGCAGATGCGCTGCCGCTGTCCGCCGGAGAATTCATGCGGGTATCTATCCTTGTGATAGGTTTGTAATTCACATGAGCGCATAACCTTTGTGACGTATGAATTCAGCTCTGCGCGCGGGACGATCCGATGCTCGCGCACAGCCTCCGCGATGATCTCGCCCACGGGCAGACGCGGCGACAGGCTGGAATACGGATCCTGGAATATGATTTGCATCCTGGCGCGCAGCGGCTGCATCTCCCGATGGGTGAGCTTGTTGATGTCCTTGCCGTCGAACAGGACATCGCCGCCCGTGATATCGTTCAACCGCAGGATGGTCTTGCCGACCGTCGTCTTGCCGCATCCGGATTCACCAACCAAACCGAGGGTCTTGCCGCGCTGGATGTCGAAACTCACACCGTCCACGGCGCGCACATGCCCCGCAACCCGACCGAAGAACCCCGCGCGAATGGGGTAATATTTCTTCAAATCACGCACGGACAGCAGCGCGCTGGGATCGGGCGACATGTCAGGATTGTATTTGTAAGCGGGCTGGCTCATACAGCAGCACCCCCTTTACCGATCACGGATTTATCCTCGCGGGCGCGGTGGCATGCCGCGAAGTGCGTATCGCTCAACGCTATCTCCGGCGGGTATGGACCCAGGCATTCCTTGCGGAAATTGGGGCACCTGTCACGGAAGTAGCAATAGTCCGGCATGTTGATGGGATTTGGAACCGAACCGGGGATCGAGTACAACCGATCGACGTCGCGCCCGATGATGGGCTTGGATGCCATCAGCCCGACCGTGTAGGGATGCGCGGGATTGAGGAACACATCCTTCGTGGTGCCCTTCTCCACGACCTTTCCGGCATACATGACGACCACGAAGTCCGCCATCTCCGCTATGACACCCAGGTCGTGGGTGATCAGCATGATCGCGGAGGACAGCCGATCCTTTAACCCTCTTAGCAAATCGAGTATCTGCGCCTGGATCGTGACGTCCAGGGCGGTGGTGGGTTCGTCCGCGATGATGAGCCGCGGGTCGCACGCCAGCGCCATAGCTATCATGGCGCGCTGGCGCATGCCGCCGGACAACTCGTGCGGATACATCCGGTACACGCGTTCGCTGTTGGCGATGCCTACCATCTCGATCATCTCAAGCGAGCGCTTTTTTATAGCGTCTTTATCTAAGCCGGGCTGGTGCTGCTCGGTCACCTCGTCGATCTGATCTCCTATGCGCATGACGGGGTTCAAGCTGGTCATGGGTTCCTGGAATATCATCGACACGACCTCGCCGCGCACCGATTCCATCATATATAAGGGCGTCTTAGCGATGTCGATGGCGCTGCCATGGCCGCGTGAACGCGCCTTGAATCCGCCGTCCGTGCCACAGTTCAGCCGGATGGCTCCGCCCGTGATCTGGCCTTGCGGACGCTGGAGCAGCTGCATCAGCGACAGGCTGGTGACGGATTTACCGCAGCCGCTTTCGCCGACGACGCCCACCGTCTTGCCCTGCGGTACTTCGAACGACACGCCGTTCACGGCCTTGACGGTGCCTATATCCGTGTAAAAGTATGTATGCAGGTCGTCAAATTCGACAACGTTCGCGGGATTCTTCATCTCGCAGAAGTATTCGCTCTCTGGGACGTTCTTGCGCTTAAACCGACGCTCCAGTGCGTTCGTGACGCGCCGATTCTCGCGCGTGATGCGCCGCGAATCGCGCGCTGATATGTAGCCGGAGCCTTGCGACTGCGGGGTTGTGGGTTCGTCTGGTTCGTTCTGAACGATTCGATCCTCCATTGCAGCCGCCTCCTATCGCTTCATCTTCGGGTCGAACGCGTCTCGTAACCCGTCGCCCACGAAGTTGAACCCCAGCACCGTCGCCAGTATCAACGCGCCAGCCGGGATCCACAGATACCAGAAGTTCGTCATGATGTAGATATTCGACGCGGCGTTGGTGATCGTGCCCCAGGACGCCAGCGGATACTTGAGGCCCAGATTCAGGAACGACAGAGTGGCCTCGGTCGTAACCGCGCCGCCCAGCGACAATGTTGCCTGGACGATCAGCAGCGGCATGACGTTGGGCACCAGGTGCCTGAATATCCGCGAGCTGGTGCGGATGCCCGTCGCCTCCGCCGCCACCATGAAGTCCTGCTCGCGCAGCGTCAATATCTGGCCGCGCACTACGCGGGCGATACCCGTCCAGCCGAGCAGCCCCAATACGGCCATCAGTATAAATATTCTGGAGTATGGATTAACCTCCATCGTATCCATCACCGCGCCCATGATCAGCAGGATGGGCATGGTGGGCAGCGTATTCACCAGATCGATGAACCGCATCAGCAGCAGATCGACGGTGCTGCCGAAGTAGCCCGCGATGCCGCCGACGATCACGCCCAGGATCAGCTCCAGCAGCACGACGACAAACCCCACCAGCAGCGACACGCGGCCGCCGTACATGAGCCGGGTGATCATATCCATACCGTTGACGTCAGTGCCCAGCCAATGCGACCAGCTAGGAGGCGCTTCGGTGTCGTACAGCAGGGTGATCGACTCGCGCTTGATGGTGTATGTATCCGGCTTGGGAATGGTGATCTGGTACTCGCGGTCGGGATCCTCGGCATCCGGGAACAGGAACGAGCTGCGCCGCTCGCGGATGGTATCCAATATGGCATCCTTCAGCGGAATGGATATGCGCACGTCCGGTGAGAACGCCTGCGCGATATATTTCGACACGATGGCGAATTCCGTCGGCGTGCCCGTCGAATTATCATACACCGTGACGATATCGCCTTCGGTGCTCAACGTATACGGAATACCGTCGAATTCGAAGGCCGCCTCGCCGGAAGCCAGCGCCACAAAAGCCGTCCTTCGGAAGTCATAATTATTTGTAATGGACTCATACGGCTGTTCGAACGCATCGAACACGCGCATTGAGGCCAGCGCGATCTCCTTGGCAGCGGATACGGTGTACGCCTTGCCGGAACGCGTGATAGAATAGGTAACGCCGTCGAATTCAAACGAATCCTGGCGATTATTCAGCGCCTCGGTACAGGCGGTCTGCGCCGCCTCGGGGAACGTCTCGCTGGGGCTGACCGTATAAACATATTCGCCAGCAAGCGTCAGCGCGGTCGCAACCTCGTCGGTTTCGCTTATCGCGTACAGATCATCGCCCAGCTTCTCCCAGGCAAAACCCGCGCCGTCTGCGGCGTATGCGGGTTTGTTGGCGTTCAGCGCGAGTATGAATTGTGTGCGTGCGGCGTTTGGCAGCGACGCACCGGGCGCGACCGTGAATCGATACTCACTGTTGACGGATAGGCTGGCGTATTCCTTCCACATGACGTCGTTCTTGTAGAACGTCTGGCTCTCGGAATACGGCGATATCAACCCGCCCACAAACGAGAATACGAACATGACGGCCAGTATCACCGTGCCGATAACGGCCAGGCGATTCCTCGTGAACCGTTTAAACACAATCATCGACGGCGAGAGCACCTTTACTCGCGCTTCGTCGTCCAGGCGCTGGGTGTTGGGGGTGTTCGGCGAACCGGCCTGGTTAACCTGCATCATGCTTACTCCCCCTTCCTACGATATGCGCACGCGCGGATCGACCACGGCGTACATCACGTCGGCCACCATCAGGCTGATCTGGGTCAGCAGTATCAGGAACGTCAAGTAGAACATCGCGAACGGGATATCCCCGCCGATGATCGCCTGGTATGATATGTAACCAATGCCCGGTATCTGGAACAGCGTCTCGGTGATCAGCGACCCGCCGAACATGCCCGGCAGTAGGTAACTCATGTAGGTCACCAGCGGTATCAGCGTGTTGCGGAATGCGTGTTTCATAATAACCTTGCGCTCGGGCAGGCCTTTGGCGCGGGCGGTTCGGATATAATCCGCGTTGAGCACCTCGAGCATGTTGGTGCGCGTGAAGCGCATCAGGCCGCCCAGGTTCAGCAGCGTCAGCGTGATGGTGGGCAAGACCATGTGCGCGGCCATATCTGCGAACTTGCCCCAGTTATTCAACTGTTCATAATATCGGCCGACGATGCCGTACAGATCCGCCCAGCCCAGCTTGATGGCGAATACATACTTCAGCAGCGTGGCTAGAAAGAACGTGGGCAGCGATATGCACGCCATAGCCACGATGGTTACGGTATAATCCGTCTTGCTGTACTGCTTTCGCGCCGCCGCAATGCCCAGCGGAATACACAAACCCATCTGAAGGAATAACGTTACCGCATTCAGAACTATCGAGTACGGTATCACGTCCGCGAACTTCTGCGTCACAGGCAGATCAAAGAACCACGAATCGCCCCACAGCCCGCGAATGGCGTTCCAACCCCAATTGGCAAACCCGATGAGCACGGGTCTATCCATGTGGTAGTACGCATTCAGCTGGCTCAATATGTACGTGTAGGGCTTCGCGCCGGGCATGGTAGAACGCTGGCGCGCAACCCGCTCCACATACGACGTGGGCAGCATCCGGATGATCGAGTAGCATATCAGCGCCCCGAACGTGATTATGACGATGGCGAGCAGGATACGCCGGATGATGAATTTCCACATTTTGGAACACGGCCTCTCGGAGTTAGATTTATTCTAAGCCTCTCTTGGCAAGGTAATCTTGTAACGAAACGAAATCATCCGGGTTTTGCTCAATGAGTGCCTTGCGCTCTGCATAAATGGCCAGATCCTCTTCATCGAGATCCTGATCGATGATAATTGGGTCGTCATAACATTCGTCGTCGGTTCTACCCTTAAACACACGCAAATAAATCTGATGGAAGAAGACTACATCATCCTCAGGCATCGCTTCGACAATATCCAGCAATTCCTTACGCTCAGCGGTCATTTTCTACCCCCCTTGTACACTTGACCGCGTGGTTTTATTGACTGAACATCCACTCGGCCTTTATCAATCTCGAATATTATCCGGTAACCGCCTACTCGAGCCCTATATGTACTGCTCCCTGTAAGCGGGGTGATATCCCCCTTTGGCGGTTCGCTTTCCAGCAACTTCAATGCTCTAATAATCCTACCATATATTGGCTGGTTCAGTTTGTCTAAGTCTCTTTCTGCTTCGCGTCTTAGAATAACATCCAATCTTAGGCCTCCCAACACATAAACATTATGCATCGGATGTATAACTGATTACAAATAAGCCAGAGGCGCGTCGCCGCGCCTCTGGCATCCCGAGTATTACTTTACCATGTTGGCATTCATCTGGAGCAGCTCGATGTCGTTCAGCCAGCCCCAGTAGGTGGTGATGTCCGGGGTCATGGTATCGATAGCCACGCGCTCGGTCGAGAATACGCGCGGATTCTGGCGCTGATAGATCGGAATTTCGACGGCGTTATCCACTATGATGTCCAGCGCCTGCTTGTAGGTCGCCTTGCGGAACGCCTGGTCGTCGCTCTGGCGTGCGTCGATGATCAGCTTATCCAGCTCGGGGAGATCGATGTGATAATGGTTGCTGTCGCTGCCGCCTCTGCCCACGATCCCGCTGGAATGATAGACCTGGTACATATCCGGATCGATGGTGGACTGCCACGCGGCGCACCACAGCTCCTGGGTGCCGGCGTCCAGTTTGTTCCACATTTCATTCGAATCGGCCGGATCGTTGATCTTCAGGTTGATACCAAGCGTCGCGAGCGCATAATTCGCGTCGGTCAGGATGGCGAAGCTGGGATGATCGCCGGTGCCGTTGGCGGCTACGATGATCTCATACTCCAGTTTAGCGCCTTCCGGAGCGGCGGTGAATTTGGCTGTCGCGTCGTCCCAGGTGTAACCCGCCGCGAGGAGATACTGCTTGGCGGCCTCGATAGCCACTGCATATTTATCCTCGGAGGACATATCGGATGTGTATAGGTCGGCTCCGTCAACGCCCACCGAGAAGGCCACCTTATAATCCTCATCGGTCGCCTGAGGCGCTGCCCAGGAGGTGTTGGAGATGGGATAGTTGATGATGCTGGCCGCGTCGCCGTAGAACGTATCTATGGATACGTCGCGGTACACCGCCAATACGGTGGCCAACGCCTTGCGCAGATACTGGGATTCCTGTGAGAACGGCACCCCGCCTACGTTGACGGTGTCGGCGTTAAGGCCGATATAGCCGTAGCCCAGGTTATCCACGGCAAACGTGGTGATTACGTCGCCCGTTGGCTCGCCGTTGCTGTTGTATCCGGAGATCAGCGCGAAGTTGGCCTTCGAGCCGCTCAACTCGGCACCGTCGATCGTCCCGGTTGCAACGCCGGGTGCGACTTCAGCGTTGGCGGTTTCCTTGTATTGAACATACTTGGTCAGCGGTTCGCCGCCGTAGTAATTCTCGTTAGCCTCGTAGTATACGACACGATTCTCGTACTTGATGAACTTGTACGGTCCAGCGCCAAGCGGTGCCGCCGTCTTGGAATCGATCAGCGACAGATCGCCGAGCGGATGCCCGAACTGATTGTTGTCGTAGTCATACTGCGCCGGATCGCCGTAGTAATGCATCGGCGCGATGTTAAGACCCAGGATGCTGTAAACCGCTGGAGCCTCATAGCCATTGGTCGTCACTTCGATGGTATACTGGTCGATCTTCTTAATACCGGAGATATTCGGCACACCGCCCTCTGCGGCCTCGGTATCCAGCGGTGCCTGGCTGGATATGAACGCGTTGCGCGCGGTCTCCAGCACGTCGCTGCCGTCGGCCTGCTCGGTCTCCCAGTAAGCCGCTGCGTCGCCCTCATACGCGGCGTAAGTCTCTTCGAAGTAGTCGGCGATGGCCGGGAGGTCGTCGCCCTCCAGCGTCCACGTCTTGCCAGACACAGCGCCGCTGAAGATGCCATCCTCGCCCAGCGCGCCGAATCCCCACATCCGCATGCCGAATGCGACCTGCAGGCCCACGCTGCCGTTAACCTCTTCGGGCGTCTTGCCCAAACGATCCTGGGCGTAGGCATCGGTGTAGTTGGCCAGAACATAATCCACGATCGCCTGGTTATCCAGCGTCCAGGTATCGATCAGGATAGCCCAGAACGCATCCTGCTGTTCCTGCGTCCAGCCGTCCGACTCGGACCAATCATGGTCGCGGCCAGCCTCGTAGATGGCGTCGAACAGCGCGTTGTACTTGTCGTACAGCGTGTCCGGCGTCTGCGACAGGTACGCCTTCAATCCTACGATCGGGTAGGAATTCAGCGTCGTCGAGCCAATATACGCGGGATCCAGAAACACATAATACGTGAAGATGATGTCGTCCGCCGTCACCTCAACGCCGTCGGAGAACAGCACGCCCGGCTTGATCTTCGCGGTGTACTTGGTCGTATTGGTCGCATCGTCCTTCACGACCGAGGTATCGACGGCGCCCTTATACAGATAGTCCACGCCGTTGTACGAGCGCGTCTCGCCCTCGATGGCGTTGTACACGATGCCGCCGACACGGTCGGTCATCAGCATGGGAACCTGCGTCATATCCACGACAGCCACATCATACCCGGTGTCTGCCGTAAACGGGCTGAACTTCTGGCTCAGCGGATCCGTTCCCCATACCATAGGCTCGCTGCCGACTTCCGCAGCCATTCCCGCAGCCGGCGCTATGAGCATCGCCGCGGTCAGAAGAAGCGCGAGCAGTGTCGCCATGCGGTTCCTGCGCTTGATCATTACATACCCTCCCCTTTATATCCCGCCCCGCCGTCAAGCCGGAGCGGTGGTTCACAGCGTTCACCGCTGCCATCCACAATCTCAACCGTTCCAACACGCCTGGATAACCTGCGTGTGCCCTCAAATATTATACAATCCGCGGCCGCGAACGCCAGTAGTATGAATTCGTGCGCAACGATGCCGTTATGATTCAACAACAATCCCACGATCGTAACCAATTGACCCAGCGTCGCAACCACCGCGCATATCCCGCCGAATACCGCGTCGAACCCCAACCGCCCTGCCCCGCGCTGAACATCCATCCGCGTGATGGGAGGCTTGTACGCGGTAATCTTATACACGTCCGTGGCCAGCATAGCTGTCGGCCAGCCCGAAACTATGTATGGTATCATGAACCAGATCCGCTTATCCAGCCCTGGTATGGGCAGCACGCCGATCATTATAAAAATCGCCGCCGCCAGCGCCGCCAGCATCCACAGCCTCGGCAGCACGGCACCTCTGCCACCGAGCCAACGGACATCGAACATTCGCCCGACATAACGATAACGTTTTCTGCCGCGGCCGTCAAGCTCTTCGACAAAATCCTCTGAATTGGATAGGCGTTTCATTATAGTTAATTATAACTTATTTGGGCGGGAATCGCAATGGTTTTTTTAGCAACCTGCGGGGGGTTTGGTTCGTCCTCTACGGAGGGATTGCCCCAACTGCGGTTGGGAACTTGTTACTTTTCCCGTCCGTGGGAAAAGTAACCAAAAGGACGGCCAAAGAGTGAGGGCACTGTGCCCTCCCTCTCTGGACTCTCCCTCCTCAATGTCGTCCCCGCTCATTGGTCTATGACCAACGTTACGATTGATTTACATGCACTGTCTTGCAAGGTTATCGAGGCATCGCGGCGAGGTAGTCGCATTGGCGAGGGTGGTCATTATCATTATAAAATCATAACACGCCCTTGCTACTAATCTCGGATCATCTAATAATGTACATAAACAATACTGAATCATAATAGTCTCCCGCCACCAGCTTTAGATCATCCCGCCATCAACAACTATGAAACAGTAACAGTCTCCCGCCGCCAGCTTTAGATCATGTAGGATTTCAGGTAAACAATATGATGCTAAAGACCTGCAATGCTGTGCTACTATGGATAGCGTACGTTTGGCCCCTTGCAGCAGGTGCAACATGGCTGGAGAGAGGTGTCCAGAGGAGAGAGGGCGCCAGAGCGCCTCTCTCCTTTGGCCGTCCTTTTGGTTACTTTTCCCACGGACGGGAAAAGTAACAAGTCCCCAACCGCAGTTGGGGCAACCCCGCCCGCAGGCGGCGCGCTCCGCCCCGCGACAGCGAGTAAGAGGGTTTGCATACCACAGAAATCTATGCTATAATCGGAACGCTGTGTGCGGGCCGATATTATTCGGTTTGCCGCCGCGCCATCCTTAATAATAGGAGGGATCCCGCTGTTATGTCGGAAACCCAAACCAAATCATCCGCCCAGACTGACAAGTTCAGCCAGTTAGCGGAATCCATAGCGCGTCACCGCGGCGAACGCGGCGCGCTCATGCCCGTACTGCAGGAGGCACAGTCTATCTTCGGCTATGTGCCACAGGACGTACAGGTCGAGATAGCCAAGGGCCTCAACGTCCCCCTCACCGAGGTGTACGGCGTTTCGACATTCTACTCCCAGTTCGCGCTGGAACCGCGCGGCGAACACATCATCGGCCTGTGCCTGGGTACGGCATGCTACGTGCGCGGCGCTCAGAAGATTCTAGACAGATTATCCCAGGAATTGAGCGTCAGCGTCGGCCACACGACCGACGACGGCCGCTTCACGCTCAATGCCACGCGGTGCCTGGGCGCGTGCGGTCTCGCCCCGGTCATGATGATCGACGAAGAGGTCTACGGTTCGCTTAAGTCCGATGAAATCCCCGGCATACTCGCCAAATATAGGTCGGCATAAGGAGGCATTCATAACAATGAAATCGTTAGCGGAGCTGAATGCCGTTCGCGATAAAACGCGCGCGCAAATGGGTTTGGATAATAATGCCAAATCTTCCACTCGCATATTGGTCGGTATGGCCACATGCGGCATCGCGGCCGGCGCGCGGCCTATCCACGCGGCATTTGAATCGGAGTTAAAGACCCAGGGCGCGAAGGACGCCGCCGTAATCCAGACCGGATGTATAGGCATGTGCCGCCTTGAACCAATGGTCGAGGTGTTCGCGCCGAACAAGGAAAAGGTGACCTATGTCAAGGTAACGCCGGATATGGTCGGCCGCATCGTGGCCGAGCACATCATCGGCGGCCAGATCGTCAAGGAATATACCGTCGGCGCGGCCGAGCAATAAAGGGAGGAGCGCTTATGGATTCAGTCAAGGATTCAATTAAAAGCGGGTTCGGCGACGTCGTCACCTCGCTGAATAATATCCAATTTATGGAAAAGCAGAAGCGCATTGAGCTGCGCAACTGCGGCGTTATCGATCCGGAAAACATCGACGAATACATTGCGCGCGACGGGTATCAGGCGCTGGCCAAGGCTTTGACGTCCATGGCGCCGGAAGGCGTTATCGATCAGATAAAGAAATCCGGTCTGCGCGGGCGCGGCGGCGGAGGATTCCCGACGGGGCTGAAGTGGGAGTTCGCATACAAATCGAAGGCCGACCAGAAGTATGTGTGTTGCAACGCCGACGAAGGCGACCCCGGCGCGTTCATGAATCGCTCGGTACTGGAAGGCGATCCGCACGCTGTGCTGGAAGGCATGGCCATCGCGGGTTACGCCATCGGCGCTAACGAGGGCTGGATATACGTGCGCGCGGAGTATCCGATCGCCGTCAAGCGATTGGATATTGCGATAGAACAGGCGCAGGCTTATGGTCTGCTGGGCGACAACATATTGGGTACCGACTTCAGCTTCAACATTCATATCAGGCTGGGCGCGGGCGCGTTCGTCTGCGGCGAAGAGACCGCGCTGATGACCTCCATCGAAGGCAAGCGCGGCGAACCGAGGCCGAGGCCGCCGTTCCCCGCCGTCAAAGGTCTATTCGAATCGCCGACGATTCTGAACAATGTGGGGACATTTGCCAATATCGCCCAGATTCTCAACAATGGCGCGGATTGGTTTGCCGCCATCGGCACGGAAAAGTCCAAAGGCACGAAGGCCTTCGCGCTCGGCGGCAAGATCAACAATACTGGCCTGGTCGAGATACCGATGGGTACGCCGCTGCTCGAGATCATCTACGATATAGGCGGCGGCTGTCCGGACGGCAAGAAGTTCAAGGCTGTGCAGACTGGCGGTCCGTCCGGCGGTTGCATACCGTATACATTGATCGACACGCCTATCGAGTACGATTCGCTGATCGCCATCGGATCGATGATGGGTTCCGGTGGTATGATAGTGATGGACGAGGACAACTGCATGGTGGATATCGCGCGGTTCTTCCTCGACTTCACCGTGGACGAATCCTGCGGCAAGTGTCCTCCCTGCCGAATAGGTACGCGGCGCATGCTGGAGATTCTGGAGCGCATCACCGAGGGCAAGGGCGAGGAAGGCGACATCGAGAAGCTGGAGGCGCTGGCTAAGAACATCAAGGCCACCGCACTGTGCGGCCTGGGCCAGACCGCGCCGAATCCGGTGCTCTCCACGCTTCGCTACTTCCGCGACGAGTACGAGGCGCACATCAAGGAGAAGCGCTGTCCCGCCGGGCACTGCCAGGCGTTGCTGCAATACTTCATCACGGACAAGTGCGTGGGTTGCACCGCGTGCGCCAAGAAGTGCCCCGTCAACTGTATCTCCGGCAAGGTGAAGGAGAAGCACGTGATCGACCAATCCAAGTGCATCAAGTGCGGCGCGTGTATGGCCACCTGCAAGTTCAACGCAATCATCCGCAAGTGATTGGGAGGGAGTATAGATGGATAATATAAAACTCACGATCGACGGCATACAAGCGGAGGTTGCGCCCGGTACCACGGTGCTTGAAGCCGCGCGCTCGGTCGGCATTCGTATCCCCACCTTATGTTACCTCAAGGGCGTGAACGAGATCGGCGCGTGCCGCATGTGCGTGGTGGATGTGGGAGGCCGCGCTCTGCAGGCTGCGTGCGTGCTGCCCGTAACGCCCAACATGGTCGTCAAGACGACTACGCCCGAGATCCGCGAGGCGCGCAAGACCAACCTCGAACTATTACTGTCGAATCACGACAAGAAGTGCCTCTCATGCGTGCGCAGCCAGAATTGCGAATTGCAGCGGCTGTGCAAGGAGTTGGGCGTCGAGGATGGAGACCGATTCAAGGGCGTACAGACGGTATACGATATAGACGATATCTCGCCGTCGATCGTGCGCGACAACAACAAGTGCATCGTCTGCCGCCGCTGCGTCGCCACATGCTCGAGCGTGCAGAATGTGAACGTGATCGGCGCGGTAGGCCGTGGGTTTAAGACCCAGATAGCATCGCCATGGGGTAAGAGCCTGTCTGAAACGGCGTGCATAAACTGCGGCCAGTGCATCGAAGCGTGCCCGGTCGGGGCGTTACGCGAGAAGGACGACACCGACGAGGTGTGGAAGCTGATAGCCGATCCAACCAAACACGTGGTTGTGCAGCCCGCGCCAGCGGTGCGTGTGGGCATCGGCGAGGAATTCGGCATGCCCATGGGTTCAAGAGTTACGGGCAAGCTGGCGGCGGCGTTGCGGCGTATCGGGTTTGACCGCGTATTCGACACGGATTTCGGCGCGGACTTGACCATAATGGAAGAGGCGCACGAATTCCTGCATCGCGTGACCAACGGCGGCGTGCTGCCTATGTTCACGTCATGCTCGCCGGGTTGGATTAAGTTTGTCGAAACATTCTACCCGGAGTTCCTGCCGAATCTATCCACGTGCAAGTCGCCCCACATGATGGCCGGTGCGATCATCAAGACGTATTATGCCGAAAAAGCGGGCATCGACCCGAAGGATATCGCGGTGGTATCCGTCATGCCCTGCACGGCTAAGAAGTTTGAGGCCAAGCGTCCCGAGATGAATAACAACGGCTTGGCGGACGTGGATGTAGTCATAACGACCCGCGAGTTGGCGCGCATGCTGAAGGAAGCCGGGATCGAATTCGAGCGGCTGCCGGACGAGGATTTTGACCCGCTGATGGGTGCGTCAACGGGCGCTGCCGCGATATTCGGCGCGACGGGCGGCGTCATGGAGGCCGCGCTGCGCACTGCGTATGAGGCCGCAACAGGCAAGACGCTGGAGAAACTGGATTTCAAAGGCGTGCGCGGGCTGGAAGGGATCAAAGAAGAAACGATCCATGTCGGCGATCTGGATGTGAACGTAGCGGTCGCACACTCCACGGGCATGGCAAGTAAGTTGTTGGACATGATAAAGCGCGGCGAAAAGAACCTGCACTTCATCGAGATAATGGCATGCCCAGGCGGATGCGTCAACGGCGGCGGCCAGCCGATCGTGCCGGCGGACGTGCGGGCGCGGGTGAATCCGGCGCAGGTGCGCGCGAAGGGCCTGTATGACGAGGATCAGGCCAAGACGCTGCGCAAGTCGCATGAAAATCCGGAGATTAAGAAGCTATACGACGAGTTCTTAGGCAAGCCCAACGGCCACAAGGCTCACGAGCTGCTTCACACGCACTACAACGCGCGGCCGCGTTATTAAGGGTATGGAACATAACGGTTCATCGGATATCATCAACGCGGCGTTGGTGGGTTGCGGCGGTATAAGCGCAACCCACCTGACCGCCCTGCGTTCATTGGAATCGGAAGGCGTTCGGATTGCGTCGCTATTCGACACGAAACGTGAGCGCACTGAGCGGCGGTGCAATGAGTTCGGCGGCGAGACGGCCAACTCATTCGAGCAGATACTCGGCGACCCACGGATCACAACCGTTCACATTTTAACACCGCACGCGCTGCACGCAGGTTTGGCCAAGACTGCTCTGGCGGCAGGCAAGTATGTGCTGTGCGAGAAGCCGCTGGCGACTTCGTACGCGGATTTAGATGAATTGGTGCGGCTGGATCCAGACAATCGACGGTTGTGCTGCATATTCCAGAATCGTTACAACCCATCGTCCCAGCGTGCTAAAGCGCTTATAGATTCTGGGGAAATGGGCCGCGTCGTCACGCTGAAGGGGCAGGTGACCTGGCACCGCGACGCCCGGTATTACCAGGACGACTGGCATGGCACGCTGGCGCTGGAGTGCGGCGGCGTGCTGATCAACCAGGCCATTCACACGCTGGATCTGATGCTGTACCTGGGCGGCGCGCTGGCTGCGGTGAAGGGCGGCGTAACGACCGACCTGCTGCAAGATGTTATTGAAGTAGAAGAGAATGCCCACGCCGTATTCCGGTATGCCGATGGGAAGATTGGGCTATTCCACGCCAGCAACAGCTTTGGATACGACGATACGCCGGAGGTTCAGGCGGTATGCGAGCGCGGGATACTGGTATTGCGCGGCGATCAGCTGTTCCTGAGGATTCCGCCGCGCCCTGACCAACTGCTCGTGGACAGGGAAGATTATGACGTGTTAGGTAAAGCGGTGTACGGGAACAGCCATATCACGCAGATTCGCGAATTTTACCGCTGCGTGCGCAGTGGTGAACCGTTTGCGATCGGCGCGAAGGAAGCCGCTCCAGCGGCGCGCGCGGTGTTGGCGGTGTATGAGTCGTCCCGTTTGGGCCAGTGGGTTAATGTAGGTTAACGTATAGCCATTTCGCAACCATTATGGAGGTGTAACCATGGCGGATTCTATCCAACACACCCTGCGCTTAGACGTCGGCAACCTCATGGCGGAGCGCGTCGGCTCAAGCCGAGGCATCACGGACGAAGCTATAGCGCGCTGGCAGCTCCGCGCATTGGCCGCGTTGAAGGCGGTGCAGTCCGCGCGCGGCAAGGGTTGGCTGGGCTGGATGGATCTGCCCGCCCAACCGGAATCGCTCATCCAGTCGATCGAGGATACCGCACGAACTATTCGCGAAAAGTATGACGCGTTCGTATTGCTGGGGATTGGCGGATCGGCGCTGGGTCCGGCATGCCTGCACGCGGCGATGAAGCCGCTTCATTATAATGAGTTGCCCAAGGAAAAGCGCGGCGGGCCACGGATGTACTTCGAGGATAACATTGATCCGGAGCGCATGGCGGCACTGCGGGATGTGGTGGATTTCGACAAAACCTGTTTCAATGTGATAACAAAGTCCGGCGGCACAGCCGAGACTATGAGCCAATATCTATATGTGCGCGGCGCGTTGGCGGGCAATCCTGATTGGCGTAAACAGGTGGTGGCGACGACCAGCGATTCCAAGGGGTTATTGGCGGATATTGCAAAAAAGGAAGGGCTTCCTACATTCATAGTACCCGATAACGTCGGCGGCCGTTACTCCGAATTAAGCCCGGTCGGATTGTTGGCGGCGGCGGTGGACGGCGTTAACATCCGCGAGCTGCTGAAAGGCGCGGCGGATATGGACGCGTGGTGCGCTTCAACGGAATTATGGGATAATCCCGCGCTGCTTGAAGCCACGCTGATGGCCATCGCTTACACCGAAATGGGTCGGAATATACAGGTTATGATGCCATACGCGGACAGCTTGCGGTTGGTGTCGGATTGGTTTGTGCAGTTGTGGGCGGAGAGTTTGGGGAAGCGGATTAATCGTGAAGGCAGGGATGTATTCGTCGGCCAGACGCCCGTGAAAGCGCTGGGGGTGACGGATCAGCATTCACAGCTGCAGCTGTACAGCGAAGGCCCATTCGACAAGGTTATAACCATGCTGAAGGTGGAATCATTCAAGCATGAAACGGTTATACCATCCGCGCCGGATAACTATCCCGACGACATCCGGTTCCTAGGCGGTTTGACGCACAGCCGATTGATCGAGGCTGAGCGGTTCGGGACGGAGTACGCGCTCACGCAAGCCGGCCGGATGAACCAAACGATTATACTACCAGAGGTAAACGCCTACACAATGGGGCAGCTGCTGTATTTCCTTGAGATTACAACGGCATATATGGGGGAACTGCTGGATATAGACGCATTCAACCAGCCCGGAGTGGAGGCGTCAAAGATCGCGACTTACGCCAAGCTGGGGCATACCGCGCCGAAATATGACGCGGCTAAGGCTGAATTAGCGGCGGCACCGGCTCGCAATTTGAGGTACATTATTTAGTAGAATAATGTAACGCGTTACATTTGATGCGCCCTCTTTACAAATGTATCTGCGATGCTTTATAATTTTCGCATAAAGTCACTAAGGACTAAGGAGGATTTACCATGAGTATTACCAAGCGGTTGCTAGTAGTGGCGCTCGCGGCCCTAATGCTGGGCGCGGTATGGACGCCCGGGTTCGCGTCGGCAGCGGAGAAGCCGGAGACTATCACGTTCTTTATCGACACGGTGTTCGGCTCGATGATGCTGGAGTCAACATTCCAACCCGTGGTCGACGCGTACAAGGAAAAGACGGGCATCACGATCAAATTCATCAAGCCGGATCACAGCGTGTATTACGACCAGCTGAACCTGGCGTTCGCGTCTGGGGATATCCCGGATCTGATGGAGATCGGCAGCACGAATTACCCCACGTTCGCGGGCAACGGCGCGCTGTGGGACATGACTGCGGCGTGGGATGGCAGCCAGCTGAAGGCCAGCGGCGTCGTGACGGACGACAACTATGTCAACGCGCTGAAGATCGACGGCAAGCTGTACGGATTCCCGCTCGCGATGGGCAACGGCACTATCACGTATGTGCGGCAGGATTGGCTGGATAAGCTGGGCTTGGCAGTGCCGACGAACTATGACGAGTTTGTCGAGATGCTGCGCGCGTTCACAGAAGACGATCCGGATGGTAACGGTGTGGCGGATACGTTTGGTATTACGGCGGCGGGGTTGATCAATGGCGAAACGCCGTACGATATTTACCTGCGCGAGTTTTATCAGGACGCCAAGCCGGACATCTACCAGAAAGCGGATGGGGTTTGGGTAGACGGCATGCAGGAACCGGAGATGATCGAGGCGCTGTATCGGCTGCGCGATGTGCACCAGAAGGGTTATATGGATGTAGAGATTATAACCAATAATACTTCTGCGGCACGCGAGAAGTTCTACGCCGGACAGACGGGCACGTTTAACTACTGGGCGGGAAACTGGAATGTCACGATTGAGAATAACACGCTCAAGAATTTCGCGGACGCGAAGGTCGTGCCGATTCCCCCGGTGAGTGGGATTTATATTGAGCGGCCGTCGCTGGCGCTGGCGATCAGCAACGCGTGCAAGAATCCCGAGGGTGTATTCGAGTATCTGATTGAATACGCGTATGACGGCGGCGAGGGCCAGACGCTATTCACGCGCGGGATTGAAGGCGTGAACTATGTGCTGGAGGATGGCAAGTACAAGCAGCTGCCGGATCCAGAGAATAATGAGAAGTTGTTTGAGAAGGTTATAGCCGCGCCGGAACTGACGTTCACGACGTGGGTTGATCCGATCGTGAAGGATGAGCGGCTGGAGAACAGCAAGGCGATGTTCATGGCGAATCGGCGGTTTGATCCGGTGCCGCCGGCGACTGAGGTATGGCGGGATAACATTTCTGAAGTGATACCGATTCGAAAGGAAGCGGTCGCGCTGGCGGTTACTGACGCGAATATTACGCCGGAGCAGGCTATAGCGGATTATGTGAGCCAGGTGCAGAGCTTCATAGATGCTATATTGGCGGAGCGGAACGCGAAATAAGGGCTTGGTTTGAGGAAACATTGGATCGGTTCACGGTAAACACATAGGTCCAAGGCAATGCCCTGGTCAGGGGTCCAGGGGGCTGAAAGCCCCCTGGTGGGGCGTTGGGGCGAAGTCCCATATGCAGCAGTGCCAGCGTCGTCCAAACCGCCTCCGATGTCGGTGCCAAGGAAATATGATGTATCTTGGTTAATAGTATTAATCACGAAAAGCCAGAACCCATCTTATCCCATAGTTTCCGTTGCAGTAGTAGTTACATTTCTGTCATAATTCGTGAATCGAGCGTGAAAGTCTACCGATCCAGCAGTTAAGGAGAGGGTAGCAATCCTTCAGAAAACGCGCTGTACGTCCCGCGTTTCTGTCAATTACTACCCGACCTTGACTGCTGGACGAACTTGATCAGGTCAGCTACTAATTCAACTTAGTATAATCGTCGCCCAAGAATTGGACAGAAATCTCGCCGAGGGTACCGTCATCGCGCAGTTCGACAAGAACCGCGTCGATCTTATCGCGCAGGGCTTCCTGGCCATTGGCGTAGATGAAGTAGACGTTGACGGTATAGAGCGCTTCGGGAATGCGCCGCACGCCCAGGCCCATATCACGTATGGTTGTGTCGATTGTCACAGCCGGGGAAACGGTGGTATCCGCGCCGCCAGCCACAACCTGCTGCATGCCCTGCACCCAGTCGCCTTCATAATACTTGAGGGTAACGGGCGTCTCGGCGGTCTCGGCGTTGTAGTTGGTCAGCCAGACATTCGGCAGGCCGGTCGCCGTCACGAGAGCCGTCTTGCCTTCGACATCCTTGATCGAGTTGATCGAATCGTCGGCGGCGCGCACCGCGAAATTCATCGACGTGTAGCCGAGCGGCTCGTTGGCGAATAGGTACTTGGCCTCGCGCTCGTCATTTTTCCCCAACTGGTGGGATATGAAGTCGAGGCTGCCCGCATCCAGACCCAGGAACAGCCCGTTGAAATCCATCGTCTTGAACACGAATTCCACATCGTCCAGCTTTGCGTCGATCGCGCGCAACACCTCGACGTCGTAACCCGTCAGGTTCCCGTCCTCATCCGTGTAGCAGAACGGCGCGAACGAGCCGCTCGTACCGATCGTGTAGGTGGTCACTTCGCTCGCGGACGCCGTGAACGCCGCCAGCATCAGGCACACGAGTATGAATGCCATCACTCTGAGCTTTCCAGTCATGGGGCATTTCCTCCTTTAATCGTGGGAATTATGGGGTATCTCCATCATTCCGCAGGGATTCCATACTAAATGCGTATGGATTATCTGTATTGTAACCAAACCGACCCGCGTTGTCAAGCTAATGCTATGGTTATCAGCTGCCAAATATACGCCGTGATAAATGGAATAACGAGACAAACATTACCCAGCGGAATAGGGTATTAACAATCGCTGTCTGTACAAATATTCTTGTTGCGCAGAACCAAATCGTCCCGCGCGGTAAAGCCGATGGATTCCCAGAACGCGTTACCCGTTTCATTCGTCGCGAATACGTATAGACGCGCTTTCGTTATGTTTTCATCACTCATGGCTGACATGCACGCGTCCACGAGTTTCCGGCCGACGCCCTGCCGCCTCGCGTCAGGATGCACTGCTAGATGGTAAATGGTCGCGCGGCGTCCGTCATGCCCGCACAACACGCAGCCGATCAGCAGCGAATCCTCTTCAGCGACAAAACAGGTGGTTGGGTTACTGTCGATGAAGCGGCGGATGGATTCCGGGCTATCGTCCGCGTCATTGAGGCCCATACCGGGCGTATCGTACCACAACTGGATAACGTCGGGTATATCCGCCGCGATCATAACGCGAATGTGTATAATCTATCATTCCTTTCAATTATTATGAAGTTCAATCAGCACCGCAGCACTCCGCTTGCCGCGACTGCTTTGACAGCGGCTTCGATCTGTTTCACGGGCAAAGTCAGCGCCAGACGAACATGCCCGCGCCCAAGCGTGCCAAATACTGATCCAGGTATAACGATCACGCCCGCGCGATCGATCATCTCCGCCACAAACGCTACATCATCATTATATCCATCGGGTATTTTCGTCCATACAAACATAGTGCCTTTTGAATCGGGAATCTCCCAGCCGATCGAGCGGAAACCGCCGCACAGCGCGTCGCGCCTGGCCTGATACTCGGTGCGCTGGGCGAGAACAGCATCCTGCGGACCGTCGAGCGCGGCGATGGCGGATCTTTGAAATATTTTACAAAGACCATAGTCAAATTGTGAACGCATCGCTGAAAAACGATGCAGCAGATCCGCGTTGCCCATCAGAAACGAAACGCGCGTGCCCGTCAAATTGTAGGTTTTCGACAGCGAGTTGAACTCAACGCCGATCTCGCGTGCGCCGTCTATCCCCAAAAACGACTGGCCGATGTAGCCGTCGTATGTTATTTCAGAATAAGCATTATCATGTATAATCCATATGTCATGCTTGTGAGCGAACTCCACCAAACGCTCGTAGAATGAGCGTGGAGCAACGGCGCAGACGGGATTTGCCGGGTAGGAGACGATCATCGCTTTCGTATTTAAAGGCATGGTGCGCTCGATTTCGGATAAATCGGGTAAGTAACCATTCTCGGTATATAATGAATAATATACAGTATTGCCACCCATGAACCGTGGGCCGATGTCGAATATGGGGTAGCCGGGATTCGGCGCCAGTAGCGTCTCATCCGGATTCAGAATGGCCAGCGCGATGTGTGCGATGCCCTCCTGACTGCCGGCAACACTCATGATTTCATTAGATTTCAACGTCACTCCGAATCGCCGCTTATACCAACGCTGGACGGCGCCGACTAATTCTGGCGTGTCAACGAGTGCATATTTATACAATTCCGGATCCGCTGCCGCTTCCTGGGTTGCCTTCACGATATGCGGCGCGGGCGGAAAGTCAGGTGTACCCACCGATAGGTTGTACACGGGCAACCCTCGTGCAACCCTTGCTTGACGCTTGAATTCTAGGATAGTGAATATGTTCTGCTCTGTGAATTCATTAGTACGGTTGGCAAATGATGGCATGAACAGCCCCTCCTAGCAGATAATAATGGCCTAAACTTCCGCTGTATAAACAAATTTCGCAATGGGCTTTTCCTGTAAGCAGTTGACTAACGACTCCATAGCGCGTGCGTAACCGTCGAAGCCCAGCCCTTTGAACGTCTCCCGACACGCCATACCGGCGTAGGACACCTGTCTGAACGGTTCGCGCGCGGATACATCCGACAGATGTACCTCCACCGCCGGAAGGCCGACGGCCTTCAGCGCGTCCAATATGGCTATGCTGGTGTGGGTGTAAGCGGCCGGATTTATCACGATGCCATCGGCGGTTCCAAGGGATTGCTGGATCCATTCGACCAATTCGCCCTCGTGGTTGGACTGTCGCACATCGACGTCCACGCCCAGATTGTCCGCCGTATCCTCAATAAACGCGACGAGATCGGTATATGTTTGCCTGCCATATATATCAGGCTCGCGGATGCCCAGCATGTTGAGGTTGGGTCCATTCAGGATGAGTAAGCGCATACGTATGCACTCCTTGTATATTATTCATTATTCCAGCCAACTTGATAACACGTCTATCGCACGTAGGATGGTCTGCTCCAACGATCCGTCGTTATCGATCGCGGCGTCGCTCACACGTTGATATATCGGCAAACGGACGCTTCCCATCGCATGTAGAGCGTCCGGCTCGGACGACAACGGCCGCCCTGATCGCGCGAGCGACTCCAGAGGCCTGCGGATCCATAGCAGCCAGCCGTTCTGCCTAAACGCATCAACATTGCGCCGATCGATCGGCGCTCCGCCGCCCGTCGCGATGATTTGGCCGCCGCGCTTGCCGATCGCCGCTGCGGTTTCACGTTCAATCGCGCGAAAAACCGCCTCGCCGTCGTCGCGAAATATGTCGGGGATCGTGCGGCCAGCCTGTCTCTCAATCTCCTCATCCAAATCGACAAACGGGCGCGCGAATCGTTCCGCTAATGTGCGGCCGATAACGGATTTTCCGCTGCCGGGCATGCCGATAATGGTAACATTTGACAATTCGTGGCGCATATCCGTTTCAATTTGGGCAATACGTTCTGTATCAATATGCGAACCAGTGAATAATTCTGCAGCGCGCAACCCTTGAGCAACAAGCATCGTCAGTCCGTCGGCGTGTGTGATGCTACGATCCATAGCGTCGAGTATCAGCGCTGTTTTCAGCGGGTTGTACACCAAATCGATCACGCCAACACATTGTGGGTAATCCTCCAAAGATACAGGCGCAATACCGTTGTTAGGATACATCCCAACGGGTGTGGTGTTGACGATAATTTCCGCATTTTTATGCAATATTATGGATGCCGCATAATCGACAGGCCCGCCGCGTGAAACGACAACTATCTCGCGTGCGCCAGCTCGACGCGCTGCCTCCGTCACCGTCCTTGATGAACCGCCGCTGCCCAGTATCAACACCTTCCGGTTGGACATTGTGATGCCGGCGCTCCGTGCCAGCGTCTCAAATCCATATAAATCGGTGTTGTGCCCAACCAGCCGATGCTGATCATCAAACGTCAGCGTGTTGACGCTGCCCACTGCATGCGCTTCATCCGTCAGCGCATCACAGTAACCCATCGCATCCACCTTGTATGGAATCGTAACGTTTAAGCCCTTGAATTGCCGCCTGGTCAGCAGCTCATCCAGTCCTGCGCGGTCAACCTCTATTAATTCATAACGATAATTCCCCAACGCACGGTGGATGCGCGGCGAATGGCTGTGGCCCAATTTCGCGCCGACTAATCCAAATTCATGCATGACTATTCACAGCTCGCGGTAGAAACCTAGGAGCTGCATCCGTTCGGCGCTGCGCTCCAGATCGCCCAATAGATTAGGCACGCGTGGATCGCGGGCGTCGGCCTCCAGGTCTAAGTGGAATCGGAATTGGAAATCGCTGCCAGGGATCAGGCGGCTCTCCAGTTTGGTCAGGTTCAAACCCATGGACGCGAATCGTGACATCAGCGCATAGAGCGATCCCGGTTTATGGGGCAGCTGAAGGATCATGCTTATACGGTTCGCGTCGGGAGTGACCAGCAGGTCGCGGCTCAGGCAGAGGAAGCGCGTCGAATTGCTGGCGCTGTTGGCGATGTCGTACGCGATGGGTTCCAATCCATACAGTTGTGCGCAAACCCCGGATGCGATAGCGGCTTCGTCGCCCGCTGTGGAATTCTGCACGCGCTTGGCGGCCACGGCGGTGTTGACGAGCGGTATCGGTTCGATCCCAGAATGGTTTTTTATCCAATTTGCACACTGCGCCAACGCTTGAGGATGCGAATACACCCGTTTGATGTCTTGCAGCTTCACGCCCGACGGTGCGAGGAGCACATGGTCGATGGGTCGGCGTATGGCGCGTGCTATCATGCACGATCGCGACGCCAAAAGGTCGTACACCTCCGTCACCGATCCGGCCCAGCTATTCTCGATGGGCAGCACCCCGAATTGGCACAGCCCCTTCTCAACCGCCTGGAAAACACTGGCAAAATCCTCAAAATACAGTATGCTCGCGAACGGGAACAGCGCGTCGCACGCCTGCTGCTGATACGAACCCTCCGTCCCCTGGCATGCTACAACCACACGTGTTGGCAAAGTAGCGCCGGATGCCATTGCAGCACGCACCTTGGTTGTCAACAGGCTCTCGACGCCCAGCGTCTCACGCTGCTGGGCGCGGCTGACATCCATCAGCGTCTCGAATACCCGCTTGGCGGCCATCTCCAGTTCCGGCCCGACGCGCTCCGCAGCGCGGGATAGGACAGCGCGTTCGCGCGCAGGGTCGGTGACGGGCGTGCCGCTCTGGGCCTTGTATGCAGCCACGTCGCGCACGGCGCGCATCCGCTCGGCCAGCAGATCCGCAATCGCGTCGTCGATCGTGTCAATCCGGGCACGGGAATCCTCCAGATTCATTCAGACGCCTCCGTTCAATATGGTGAAATCCGCATAATTATACATTGTTACGGCACTGTTGTTGGTATAAGACTGCCGCCGCTCTGGCGCGTCGGTCAGTATTATCGACAGGTATAACAACGCGCCGAACACAATCATTATCAATAATAACAACAATCCCCGCCATAATTTTACTAAACCACGTTTCACACGTCAACCCCCAAAATTTGTGTTAGCGAATACCTTAAACTTCAAGCCTATAGACGCTCCACACCCCATCCTCATCGAGGCAGTTGACGATCAGCGCGCCGGGCGTGTCGGCCGGATACAGTTTCGTCTCGGGAATTTGAGCGACGGCCGTGAGCAGATTATCCGCAATATTGTAACGGTATAAGCGGAACACCGGCGTTCCGCGCAGAATTTGACCGAGTTCCTTCATTATAATGTACACCGAGCCATCGTCGTTGACGCACGCCTCCACCGCGGGCATGCCGACGCCGATCAGCGTCTGCCGCCATGTATCCAGATCCCAGTAGATCAGCGTCGCGCCATCCTCATCGCCGCTGATGAGCACGGCTTTCGAGGCATCGGGCGAAACGGCGAAGCGGTCAGCCAAGCCGATCGTCACGCGCGAAGCATCCGACGGCGTGAACCTGTACAACATTTGTTTGTTGTCCAACAGGAATAACTCGTCATTTCGCCCCATCATAACGCCTTCGACACCGCCGTATGGGTCGATCGCACGGATGGCGCTGGGTTCGTCGTCCGGCAGCGCAGCATCGATCGCAAGGAATCGCAGCGGATCGCCCATCATCACGGCCAGCATCGTCTCGTCGAACCACGCGAACGTGTCGGTCGTCGCCGCGCGCAGCTCCGTCTCGGACGGCGTCGTGTCGTTGAGCACGTGCGAGCGGCCCGTCTTAACGTCGATGATATCCAGATCGCCGAGTTCTGTCGAAAGCGCGGCGAATTGCGCCGTCGGACTGAGCGCGGCGCGCGACACCTTTGGGATGTGCTGAACGGGCAGCGCGGTTCGAGCGCCGGACGCGTTCAACGTGAACAGCGCGCCGTCCGCGCGTTCGACCAGCATCACGGGCACATCGCTGGCTCTAGCCAGAATGCGCGCGTCGCGCATAATCAACGCGGCTCGCGCGCCATGGAACGCACGCTCCAGCCGAGCGGTATCTGCGGGTGGATTTGCAAGCGGGAGGCGGCTTCCGTCGAAGTATTCGACACGGATCGACGCAGGCGTGCCAGCGGATTGGCACACCGCGCGCGCCGAACGCTCCAGCGCCTCGGCGTCAGCCTTCTTGCTGAACCGTTTGGATTGCATAATCACAGTGCCGCCGTCCGCGCACCGGACCGGGCTGAATCCCATCTGCAGCATGGACCCCAGCAGCGGCACGTACTCCACCCGGTTGCATGCGTCGGCCAGCACGCTCCATCCGGCGGTTGTCGGGCGTGAGGCGCGCTCGAGCGTGAGGCGCAGACTGCCGCCTCGACCTTCCAGCGAGACGTCCACGGGGCCTGTCAGCTGCCAGTACAACGTGCGGTCTACACAAAATACGCCTTCTATTAGTGAATTCGGCAGATTCATGTCGGTGATGGCGGACCAGTCGGCCAGGTCAGGCACCGCGACAGCCAGCCGTTCGGGATTATGGTAACGCGTAATCGTTAACTGCGGGTTGCTTTGGATGGGAACCGATTCGCCTTGAGCAGTCCAGCCCGTGAACGCCAGCGTGAGCGTCAAGCCCGACGCAGTCGGCTCGACCGTGACGCCCGCCAGCGCAACCGCATCCACATCGCGCCCGCCCTCATAAAGCCGCTCGCCGTCCGGCGCAGCGATGATGGTCACGGACGCGGGCTGCAGATTCAGCAGCACGGCAATGATGGCGACCAGCAGCAGCGCGCTTATTATGCCCAGGATCATGTAGGCGCGCGAGCGGCGCGGCCGCACATTGTCATACATCTTCTTTGTACTGAACAATAACCATCATGCTCCTAGCATCATTCTTGAAGCAACACTCGCGGCGTTATAGACAGCCTGCGCATCGATGCCCGGCCATTGGCCGTCATGGTATCGGATAATCCCATCCACCATGGTCAACCTAACGTCCGATCCTTGTGTAGAATACACAAGGTCGGCGGCGGGATCGATCAGCGGCTGATGGTGCGGCCCGGATCGGTCGATCAGGGCGATATCCGCGCGCCAGCCTGTTTTCAGCAATCCCACCTTATTATAACCCATAGCGCGCATTCCTGCTAACGTTGAGGCGTGAAATGTTTGAGCGGGTGAAATAACGCACGGATCGCCCGTCACGCCTTTATGCAGAATGGACATGAGCCGCAGCTCTTCCCACAGGTTGAGGTTGTTGTTGCTGGCCGCGCCGTCCGTACCCAGGCAGACGGACACACCTTTGCGGAGTAATTGAGGCACGTCCGACACGCCGCTAGCCAACTTCAAGTTGGATACAGGATTGTGGCACACGGCGACGTTGTGCGCCGCGAGGATGTCCATGTCATCCTCGGTCAGCGCGACGCAATGCGCGGCCAATGTCGGCACGTCGAATAGTCCTAGGCTGGCGAAGTACGCGGGAGGGGTCAAACCGTTTCGGCGTTGTCTACAACCTTCAACTTCTGCATGGGTTTCGGATATGTGGACGTGAACGCCCAGGCCCAGTTCGACAGCCGTATCCCTGATAGCGCGGATGATGGCGGGCGTGGAGGTGTACTCGGCGTGCGGCGCCATCATCGCGCGGATGCGCCCATGCTCCGCGCCATGCCAGGCCTTGGCCATGGCGACGGATTCTGCGAGCCGCCCGCCGTCGCCATCCTCGCCGCCGACGATGGAGCGCGCGAGCACGGCGCGGATGCCCGTCGCCGCCGCCGCCTCGCCAGACGCGTCCATAAACATGTACATGTCGGCGCACGCGGACACGCCGAAGCGCAGCATCTCCATGAACCCCAACGTCGCCCCAGTCCGGCAGAACCCTGCTGTCAGCCGATCCTCGGCCGGGAATATAGCCGTGGTCAGCCAGTCGTGCAGGTTGAGATCGCTGCCCGCGCCGCGCAGCAGCGTCATGGCCGCATGGGTGTGCGCATTGGCTAACGCCGGGATCGCGAGGCACCTGTGCCCGTCGATTATTTCTTCATCATTAATTAATGGCGGCGCATCCGACGCCGCGCCCGCGTATTCGATAACGCCGTCATGAATAATTATGCAAGCCTCGTCGATGAACGGCAATGCGCAGCCATTCTCGCTGCCCACGCACAGGTCGATATTGTTTATGCGGATATAATCGCTCATTCTGCCCCCAGGACGTAGCCGCGCTGCTCGGGCGTCCACTCGTCGATCGTGACGCCCAGCGACAGCAGCTTTTGGCGCGCGACCCATTGATCTATTTCAACTGGAACGGGATGAACCAACGGCGCCAGCGTCCTGCCCACCTTCGCCAGCGATTCGACGCAAAGCGCTTGCAAGGCGAAGCTCATATCCATGATTTCAACAGGATGGCCGTTGCCCGCTGCGAGATTGACCAAGCGTCCCTCGGCCAGCAGGTAAACCTTCCGTCCGTTCGGCAGTTCGAATCCTTCAATATTTTCGCGCGCCTTGAACGCGCGAACCGCAAACTTCCGCAGCAGCCCAGCCTCGACCTCCACGTCGAAGTGTCCGGCGTTGGCCAGCACCGCGTCGTCCTTCAGCAGCGGGAATATCCGCGGCCCGATGATGTCGCGGCAGCCCGTCACCGTGATGAAAAAGTCGCCTTGCGGTGCAGCCTGTTCCATCGGCATGACCGAGAATCCATCCATCACGGCCTCGATCGCCGCAACTGGATCGACCTCCGTGACGATGACCTTCGCGCCCAAGCCCTTCGCGCGCATCGCGACACCCTTGCCACACCAGCCGTATCCGGCGACGACGACCGTACTGCCGCAGATCGTTAGGTTGGTTGTACGCAGCATGGCATCCCAGACGGATTGGCCCGTACCGTAACGATTGTCGAATAGATGCTTGCACATGGCATCATTAATATTATACATAGGGAACGACAGCTTGCCTTGACGAGCACGGGCTTTGAGGCGCAATATCCCGGTGGTCGTCTCCTCACAGCCGCCGATGAATCGTCCGCTGTAGCCGACGCCATGATCCTCCAACAATTCGACCAAATCCCCGCCGTCGTCGATGACTATGTCGGGATTCGAGGCCAGCGCGGCTCGTAGATGCTCGTCATATTCAGCAGCCGAAGCGCCATGCTTAGCGAATACCTCCACGCCGCCGTGGGCCAGCCCAGCGCACACGTCGTCTTGAGTGGACAGCGGATTGGAACCTGTGGCGAATACATTCGCTCCGGCGGCCTTCAGCGTCAAGGCAAGCATCGCTGTCTTAGCTTCTAGGTGGATGGACAAAGCGACGGTCTTGCCTTTGAGCGCGCTGCCATCGGACAGGCGCTGGCCGACGGCCTTCAGCAGCGGCATATGCTCCCGCGCCCAGGCGATCTTCTCCTCGCCCGCCTTATGGAGACTAGGATCGGCGATTATCGGCATAATATCCTCTCAATCCGCCATGCGCGTTGAATTCTACCACATTTTACCATAATTCGAAAGATTCCCGGCGTAAAATCCAATGATTTCCTGTTTCGATAACTGGAATCAGCGGATAAAACAACCTAATCCGCTACATACTACCATCACGGAAACAAAATTATTTCGTCAGCCGATCGGCCATCCGCCGATGAGTAAGAGGAGGGCATCGTCATTGAGAGCAACAGGGATCGTGCGCAGGATCGACGAGTTAGGGCGCGTGGTTATCCCAAAGGAGATACGCAGGACACTGCGGATTCGCGAAGGTGATCCGCTTGAGATTTACACGGACCGGGACGGCGAGGTAATCCTCAAGAAATACTCGCCCATCGGCGAGATCAGCGCGTTCGCGAAGGATTACACCGAGTCGTTATTCCGCTCGATGGGCCACATCGCCTGCATATGCGATCGGGATATGGTGGTGGCGGCGTCTGGGGTTTCGCGCAAGGAGCTGTGGGATAAGCCCATCAGCCGGGAGCTGGAGAGCGCAATCCAGGGCCGCGTCAGCTTGACGCTGAACCGCAGCGGCGGCGGCAAGCCCATCGCCATCACCAATGAAGAGGAGGCGGCCAGCTACACGGCGCAGGTGTTCAGCCCGATCATCGCGGACGGCGAACCCATCGGCGGTGTAATCCTGGTCAGCCGCGAGAACGGCGCGCAGATGGGCGACGCGGAGTTGAAGGTTGCGGAGACCACCGCCAATATCGTCGGCCGACAGATGGAACAATAACGCTATTCACCGTACAACGTTACCCTTTCGCGGATGGCGGCCGAGCAATCGGCCGTTATCCGTTTATAAAGGCACTCAGTTCCCCTCCCGCGTCTCCAGCAAATGATTCAGCACATCCATGAACGAGCGGATGTCGCCGAAATTCCGGTAGACGCACGCAAAACGGATGTACGCCACATCGTCCAGTTTCTGCAGCTTATCCATCACCATCTCACCGATGGTCTGGGTGGATATCTCGCGGTCCAGTTCGGAGAAAGCCAATGCCTCCAGCTCGGCGACAACCTCATCGATCTGTCGCGCCGAGATGGGCCGCTTCTCGCAGGATTTGACAATACCGCTGCGGATTTTCTCCGCGTCGAACGCCTCGCGGCGGCCGTCTTTCTTAACGACGAGCAACGGCGTGTGCTCCACTTTCTCGTAGGTGGTGAAGCGTCGGCCGCACTGCTCACACTCGCGGCGGCGGCGGATCACGCTGCCATCTTCAGTGGGCCTAGAATCGACAACCCGGCTGTCCGGGTTGTTGCAATACCTGCAGCGCATATGGAAACCTCCCGACTTTTATCGGCACGCTTCGTCAATCTTTACCAAGATAACGTCGTCGCCGATCTTGCATATGTAGTTCCACGGGATTATCAGGCCCGTCTTTTCACCCTTGATGAAATTCGTAACGCTGAAATCCCCCGGAACGACCAGCGCCGTTATCTGGCCCGTATCCAGCACAAACTCCAGATCCATCACACGGCCCAGCCGCGTGCCCGTCTCGATATTGACGACCTCTTTTGTCCGCAACTCCGCCAGGCTCATACAGAACACCTCCCGCACCGATATGGTGGAACCCTACCGATACACTATGAAGGCGTCAGCCGCTATAAGCCTCTCTCAGCTGTTTTGGGAATCGCCCCTGGTCGGCACGGCCACGGCGGTGTGTGAATCCGCAGCCTCGCAAGCCGCCAATGCCGCAGCCGTAACGTGCAGCGCATCCCATGCGGTCAGGCCGCAGGACGGGCCGCCCTCCAGCTGGGCCATGAAGTCTGCGCAAATGGAACGCGGTTCAGACAGCGACAACTTCTGGATGGGTACATCCGTGCACTCCAAATATGCCTCGCCATGACGGACGAATAATGCCGCGCGCGTACCCGTCAGCCGAAGCTGGTCGTCGTCATGCCGCTGCGCCGCCGCGGGTCTAAGGAAATCCGCGTTCACCGTCGCGATGACCTCGTCCTCCATCTCAAACAGCGCGGCGGCCGTGGTTTCCAGCTCGCCGTTGCCACGGTTGCCGGATCGCGAGTGCAGCGCGTGCGCCGTCAGGAACCGCTTCCCCGTCGTCCAGTAAATCCAGTCCATCGCGTGGATGCCGACCCACGGCAGTAGGCCGCCATAATACGCCCGCTTCTGGTAAACAGGGCCGCGTTCGCCCATCTTGTAGGATTTTTGGCCATGTGCCAGCCGGATATCGCCCAGCTGATCTGCGGCGGCTTTCGCGGCCTGGAACGCCGGGTTTCCACGGATGCCGAACATTGCGCAAAGTTTGGCGTTTTTCCGTACAGAATGTCGGAGGAGATCCCACTGTTCCCAATCCACAGCCAGCGGTTTCTCTGCGAATACAGCGTGGCCGCGATCCAAAGCGTTGGCCGCAACCGGAGCTATGTCGCACATCCACGGGTTGACGCACACGAGGTCGGGCTTCACACGGTCGAGCATCGCGCGCCAGTCGTCCCATCGTTTGGGTGCAAGGTCATGCTGGGCGAACCTGGTCTCTAGGGCGGAGAGATCCTCGCCGCGAGTGCCTGGCGCGTAGGCCGCCACGTGATCGCTGATGCCCTGCATGTCACGGCGAACGAGCGCATCCATCAGGTAGTTGTAATGCCCGGTACCGCCGATGATCGCGATGCGCATATGAATTCTCCTAATTAATAACGGTTATGTTGAATAACGGTTATAGCGTTCTCCAACATCAGCCGGGTGTGCGCGCGGGTCAGTCCGCCTTGGATGAATACGTCGTAAGGCGGACGAATCGGCGCGTCCGCGCTCAACTCCAGCGACGCGCCGCCGATGAACGTGCCTGCCGCCATAATCACTGGATCGGCATAACCGGGCATCGCGTCGGGGATCGGCGTTGCAAACGAATCCACGGGTGAGGCCGCCTGCACCGCCTCGCAGAATCGGCAGACCAAATCCGGATCGCCCAGCCGAACAGTCTGCACGATATCGCCGCGCGGATCATCCCAGCGCGGGTTGGCGTCAAACCCCAGCCGTTCAAACACGTACGCCATCAGTATCCCACCCTGAACCGCCTGGCACACGGCGTGCGGCGCCATAAACAATCCCTGATAGAATGTCCGATAACCTGCCTCGTATGAACCCACCTCACGGCCAATGCCCGGACAGGTCAGACGCTGCGCAATCCTCTCAATCAGGTCGGCGCGTCCGGCAATGTAACCGCCCGTCGGCGCCAGTCCGCCGCCGGGATTCTTGATCAACGACCCTGCGATTATGTCCGCGCCGTAGAATGACGGCTCGTGCTCGCGCGTAAACTCTCCGTAACAATTGTCCACGAATACAACCGCGTCCGGGTTAACCTTGTGCACGACAGCCGCTATCGCGCCGATCTGTTCAGGTGTGAGCGACGGCCGCCAGGCGTAACCGCGCGAACGTTGGACATGGACGACGGCGGTATTGCGCGTTATGGCGGACTTAATGGCATCCAAATCCGGCCCACCGTCCGCGTTCAATTCCACTTGAACATAACCTATGCCGAGTGAGGCCAGCGACCCGTCCGCGCCGGATGTGTGACCGATCACTTTGTCCAGCGTGTCGTAAGGCTTACCCGACGCGGCCAGCAGCGTATCGCCCGGACGCAGTAATCCGAACAGCGCGAGCGATATGGCGTGGGTGCCCGACACAATCTGCGGCCTGACCAATGCGTCCTGACACTCCAGCGCGGCGGCGAATACTCGCTCCAAGTTCTCGCGACCGCGATCGTTGTAACCGTAGCCCGTAGACCCGGCAAAGTCGGCGGCCGACACACGGTTGACCCGGAACGCATCCATCACCCGTCGGAAACAGACTGCCTCAATGCGCTCCCGCTCACGGTATGCGTCGGCGCAAGCGGCCTCGGCTTCATCCAAAAAGGTCAGAACATCCTCGAGCATATCGACAGATTCCACAAGGAATATTATACCACATGTGGCGTGACTTGTAAACCGACCGCGCATTATGTATTATTAACAGGGCGATTATAAGTTGGTGAGAAAGAGGTGCGCGGTTTGAGCGCGGAATGGATCGTATTGACCGGAATGTCGGGCGCGGGCAAATCCAACGCGCTGCATCAGATGGAGGATCTCGGCTTCACCTGCATCGACAACCTGCCGCCGCAGCTGCTGCCCCAGCTGGCGGAGTTGAGGCGAGATGCGCCGGAGCCGACGACCGTGGTGATGGACGCACGCAGCCGCGATGGATTGGACGCGGTGTGGGCCGCGCTGGAGCGGCTCAAGGCCGGGGGTACCGCCTACCGCATCCTGTTCCTGGACGCGGACGACGCCGAGCTGATCCGCCGTTACCGTGAAACCCGCCGCGCTCATCCGCTGGCCGAGCCGACGGATTCATCCATCGAGCAGGCGATCCAGCGCGAGCGGGAGCGGCTTGCGCCGCTGTTCGAGCGCGCGGATTATCGGATTGATACGACCAAGCTGCTGCCCGCCCAGCTGCGGAATCAGCTGACCGCGCTGCTATTCACGCCGCGCGCCCGGAGCAGCATGTGGGTTCACTGCGTATCATTCGGGTTTAAGTACGGAGTGCCCGCCGACGCCGACGTAGTATTCGATGTGCGCTGCCTGCCCAACCCATTCTACATCGCCGAGCTGAAGCCGCTTACGGGCCTGGATGAATCGGTCGAGCGGTACGTAATGTCGTTTGAATCATCTCGCAAACTGATGGATGGGTTGAAAACCTTGCTCGGTCAATACGTGCCCCTATTCGCCGACGAGGGCCGCGCCCAACTGACCATCGCCATTGGCTGTACGGGCGGCAAGCACCGATCCGTCGTATTCGCCAAAGAGTTGGGTGAATTTTTAGAACATAATGGCCAGACGGTTTCCGTCTCGCATCGGGATGCAGAGCATTAGCGGGGTTGCAAATTATAACAATCATTGCGCAATCTTTACATTGTCGTAACAAACTTGACGGTGCACCTACATTTTGATATGATAATACAAAAGCCGCCGTCCTTTTCGTTTATAATAAAGGAGAATTGCCAAATGTCCGAACATATTAACCATGCCGCGCCTTCCAAACGCGCGGCCAAACCATACAAAAGCGAGAAGAAAACCCGAAAACGTCAGCGCACACTAAAGGAGCGAATCACGCGCTGGGTTTGTGGAATCCTCATCGCGGTTGTGGCACTGACCATTGTTGGACTAGCCGTCGTCACGCCCATCTCAATGCGGTTGCTGGGTTTGACCAGACACGTGGATTTCAAGAATACCTTAACCCCTGACGCGGCGAACCTCACAGCCGAGGAAATCCAGCTCACCACTGACGATGGCTACCACATCCAGGCGTGGTTCGCGCCATCTCGAGCGCCCACCACCAAGGCTGCCGTAATATTCCTGTCCGGCATACAAGGCCCGTCGGTGACCTACTACTTCCCGCACGCGGCGTGGCTGGCCGGCGAGGGTTACGCCTCGCTGCCCCTGGAGATGCGCGCGCACGGCGGCAGCGACGGCGAGCGCATAGGCCTGGGCATCACGGAGGTGGAGGATGTCCGAGCGGCGGTGCGGTATCTGCGACAACAACTGCCGGGCGTACCGATTGTAGTATTCGGCGTGTCGATGGGCGGTGCGGCGGCGATCAACTCATTCGGGGAGATACCCGAGATCAGCGCGCTGATCAGCCTGTCGGCGTACACCAGCTGGCCGGACGAGTTCAGCCAGATGATGAACGGGTATTACGGTGTGCCGAAATTCCTAGCGGTGGCGGCCAAGCCGTTCGTGTGGCTGTACACGGGATTCACATTCGGTTTCGACAAATTGGACGTGAATCCGCTCGAGGAAATCCAGAAAGCCAACGGCCGACCCATGCTGCTGATGCATTCGCTGGAGGATTCGACAGTATCCTACGAAAATTATGAGACACTCAGCGAAGCCGTCCCGGAAGCGGAGTCGTTCCTGCGCGGCGGCGACAGCCACCTGATCCTGGATTGGAATCTCATCATGACGCCATGGGAGGATACCGCCTACGCCGAAGCCATCCTGTCCTTCCTCGATGTGAACTTCGGCCAATAATTCTACAAAATTCAACAATCCTAGCGGACACGTCAGCGTGTCCGTTTATTTATTTTACCATAACATCCAAAAACCAGCACCGAAAAACCCAAACGGCATACCATTGTATGGAAGGAAGTCAGGTGAGGAGGCAGCAACATGCAGTATCAGTCGTACGCCAATCGGCCTGTTTCGCAGCCGTATGCTACTCAAGGATATGGACAGCAGCCCTATCAGCCGCCGATGCCGCAGGCTCGGCCATATACGCCGCCGCCCGCGCCAGTGCCGCAGCAGCCGCGATACGCCCAGCCTCCGGTCAGCATTGCCCAGACCATGCCGAGCACGACCACCAAGCGACCGCCGAAGATCCCGATGCCGATGGATTATAACCCGAAGCATCCGCCGATCGGGTTCATGCCGGAGGTCCCTCTGGCGTCGGAGAATTTCTCGGGCGGGATGGTTATGTCCGACGACACGAGCAGCGTCGAGCAGATGGGACAGCGGCGCGGTTCGCGCCGATCCAGGAACAATCAGCAGAGCCGCCAGTCGGAGGATTCGCGCTCGGGGCGCGACACGCCGGCCACACGAGCGATGAGCGCGGCTATGCAATCAGCGGCCATGCGCGCTGAAGCGGCTAAACCGGACAACGCGGAGGCGTCGGCGCGGATTGAAACCGCGCTCGCCGACTTCATTCAGGCTGATCAAGCGCAGGAAGTGCAGTCCGAACCCGCGCCGCGTCCCGCCGAACCCACGCGCGTCGAGGCCAGGCCAACCGTTCAACTAGCCACAGCCACCCGCCGCACCGAACCCGCCCCCAGGCAATCCAGCAAGCCCGTTCAGCGCGGCGCGGCACCACAGGCCGCCGGCAAGACGCCTTCGGCATTCGATGGATTGCCGCTGCCGATCGAGTGTCTGCTTCTGACAGGCGAGCCGATCGAGGTGGGCACAGCGGGCGAGTATACGGTTAAGTTCCATGAGCCGATGATCCATCGGGGCGTGAGCTTCAGCTTCAGGGCGGAAACCAAGACGATCGACATTGCAGAGGATGGCGTGTATCATATCGCCTACTCGGGGCGTGTCAGTGCGCGCGAGAAATCCGACCTCTGGGGCAGGAGCGGCCTACAGGTGGTACATGATAACGGCGGGCTGATGCACGGCATCCAGATCGACCATGACGAGGATGTCCCGTTCAGGGCGTCGTTCCTGGGCGAATGTAAGGCCGGGCAGCGTCTCCGTCTGCAGTGGCAGGTGGAGAACCTGAAAACGCCGCTGACCCTGAATGAACCAATAATATTTATCGAACGATTAAAGTAATGTGAAATAAATAAAAGGGATCCAGGGTAAAGCTCTGGATCCCTTTGAATCAAACGTCAAGTACTCTGCCCGCCGCCAACTACCCGATTGACGGATATCACCACGTGCCGATTGGGTTCGTCGCCCTCGCTGTGGGTAGTCACACCCTCGAACGTCTGCAGCGCGCTGTGCATAATCCGGCGCTCATATGGGTTCATGGGTTCCAGCGCGACGCGGCGTCCCAGCTTGACGGCGCGTGTCGCCAGCCTATACGCTAAGCGTTTCAACGCTTCCTCACGCCTGGCGCGGTAATTTTCCGTGTCCAGCGTGATCCGAACGTATTCATCGCGGCCGCGATTCACGGCTAAACTTGTCAGATATTGTAGAGCGTCCAGCGTCTCGCCGCGCCGACCTATCAGTATGCCCAATGTATCCCCGACCATTTGCGCCGTGATGTGGTGCTCCTCATCCTCGGACATGTAAACCTTCACGGGCACGCCCATTTTCTCGGTCAGCTCGGTCAGGTACTGTTGAACGGTGCCCATCATCGTATCCGCTGGGAATATTTCCGGCGGCTCCGTCGGCAGCGGCGGCAGATTCATGGCCGGCAATCCATCCTCGGCAACCAAGTCCGGCACGAACGGCTTCGCAAATTCACGCCGCGTATAGGTTGAAGGTATCCGGTTAACGGGCCTAAAGCCGTCCCGACTATTCTGCGAAACGGTTCGAATTTGCGAACGCTCCGGCGCGGTGTGCGTCCGCGCGAACGAATCCCTGCGCGGCGGCCTATTGGCTTGATCCTTGTTGTATGTGCTCGATCCGCGCGGCTGGCGGTCCGGCGAGCTCCACTGCTGCGGCACGTAAGGTTTGCGCGGCGTGCGCGGAACTTCGCGATTCGGTTCACGCTCAACTTCAGGTGCGGTGGGTTTGGGCAAGGGCTGCGTCTGTTGTAACTTGACGGCGGGCGTTGGCACGCCAACCGTAGGGATTATCGGTTCGGGAACAGCGCGCCGCTCGATAGGCTTTTCAACGGGTTTTTCGACAGGCTTCTCAATAAATTTTTCGACAGGTCTTTCAACGGGCCTCTCGACAGGCTTCGGTGTCGGCCTTTCGACGGGTTTATCCGCTACTTTTTTTACCACAGGAGCAGGTCTGGGCTGTGGCGTTACAACCTTCGGTTCAATCCGGCTGGTCAAGGCGGACAGAATCTCGCTCGTCGTCCCGTCGTCGTCGGAGTCATCCTTCAACGTAATACGCACCTTAGCTACGCGGCTGCCAAACAACCCGAATAGCCCCTTCGCACCCTCCTGCAGCGCGGTCCAGGAGACATCGCCTATTGTGCAGTGCAGCTCCTTAAGCCCCGCGTCGAGAGCCTCTTCTATAGTACGTCCAGTGGATTCAATCTCCCTTTGTGAACTCAAGATTCTGATGCCTCCTTAGAATGCTGACTCGAGCGCTGATCCTGCGCCGAAAAATACATATTCAGCACCCATTGTTCCGCCATCATAAAGATATTGGTTACCACCCAGTAGAGTGAGAACGCCGCGTTGCTGGTCGAACATATCCACAGCGAGAACAGCGGCATGAATATCTTCATCATCTGGCCCGTGCCCGCCGACTGCTGATTCTGCTGAGAGGTATCCATCGGCTGCAGGATGGTGCTCAAGTACTGCGTCACTGCGGCCAATATCGGCAGGATAAAGTATCCATTAGGATTCTTATATACCGTCAGCTGGAACACCAACAGGTTGATGGTCGCACCCGGTAACGGCACGGCGTTGAAATACTTCAACACCTCCTGGTAACTCGCGCTGCCCAGGAACGTCTTGATGGAATCCAGCGTCGCCTGATCCAGTAATCCTTCTATGACGGGTATCGTAAGTCCATTCGCGTTTAATGGTAAAACGGACGCGAACGGCGAGTCGGCCATCCATAGATTCTTAATCCATAACCAATTCTCAATCCGCAGCGCGCCAGACGAGGTCAGCCTATCCATCACGGCGTGAATCTCCGTCGGCTCGGTGATGGAACCGACCGCGTCGTGGATGGTCAGCAGGATCCTGGCCAGTTCCTCGTTGGCCACGCCGCGCATGACGGCGAACATGGCGAACAGCACAGGCATCGTCAGCAGCATCGGCAGGCATCCGGCCAGCGGGTTGATCTTCTCCTTCTTGTACAGCTCGGCCTGTTTCTGCTGGAGTTTTTCCTTATCGTTGGCATACTTCTTTTGAAGCGCCTGGATCTTCGGATTCAGCGCGGACATTTTCCGCATGGACTGGCGGGATTTGACGTCGAACGGCATGAGCACCAGTTTAATCAGCAGCGTGAACAGCACCACGGACCAGCCGTGGCTCGCGACAAGGCCATAGATAACATCGATGACGCCTCGCAAGAAACCATTAAACCCACCCCAAATCGCAGCCAATGGCCATCGCCTCCTCGTTATGAATTATTACGGAACGGGGTCGTACCCGCCCTTGGAAAATGGATTACATCGCAGTATCCTACAAGCCGTCATACCGCCACCCTTGAGCGCGCCGTACTTCTCCACCGCCTCCAGAGCGTAGACGGAACAAGTGGGTACAAATCGGCAGGATGGACGCTTGTACGGACTGATCTGCCGCCTGTAGAATCGGATGGCGGCGAGCATCCCGCGCCGGATCATCGCGCTTGTCCTGTGGATTTCGGCGGCGCGGCCGATCTAGGTTGTCCAGCCGCACGGATGTCGAGGAATGAACGCTGCCGATTAAGCAATCCCACCAGGCTCGCGCGTAATTCGATAAAAGACGCACCAACAGCCGGCTCTTTAATTATGATTACATATAGACCTGAACGCAACCGAGGCAGCAGCGGGCGCACCAATTCGCGCATCCGGCGCTTCAATAGGTTGCGCATGACTGCGCCGCCGACCTTTTTCCCCACAGAGAAGCCAACCAGTACGCGGCCGCTCTTGGCGCATAACAGCGACAGCTCCTTGCACGAAGCGCGCTGGCCGCGGCGGTATACGTATTGGAATTGGCCCCGGCGCTTCAGGCTGTATGCGCGCTGCACCGCTCATCCTCCCTGGAAATTAATGCTAATAAACGCAACGCCCGCCACAGTTAATCACGGGCGAGCGTACGCAAAGGCGGTAACGGCGGTCACACCGTTAAAACCTTGCGGCCGCGACGCCGTCTGGCTGCCAGCACCCGCCGGCCATTCTTGGTGGACATGCGCGCGCGGAACCCATGCACCTTCGACCGCTGGCGCTTTTTGGGCTGATATGTTCTAAACATGTGGCCGCTCCTCTCCAGTTGTGGCCGATAGCGGCCACAGCATCCGCGATTATACACGCAATGCTTACGCCTACTATTAGGCGCATTAGTCAGTATACCCGCGCGGGCGTGGGATGTCAAGCGGAAAATATGCGGAGCATCGGCGGAAACCTGTAACAGAAATTTTGTTGTTTCGCCAAAGAATATGCGTAATTTGTCCTTTCCTTTGACATCATAACGGTGTACAATATCTATTTGGGGGGGATATGATGTCGAACGAATATGATAGGTCGGCGTTCGCGCGGCGGTTAGTGGAACTTCGCACGCGCACAGGTTTGTCCCAGGCCGCGCTGGGCGCGGAAATGGGTATCTCTCAGCAGGGCGTTGGCAAGTGGGAATCCGGGCGCAGCGAGCCGAGCATCGAGAAGATCGACAAGCTGTCGAGGCTTTTCGGGATCACATCGGACGAGCTGCTGGGACGCGCCGAGCTGCCCGCCATGTACGTCACCCCGGTGCTGGGCGACGGCACGCGCGCGCTGAGCGCTGGCAGCCTAGACACCGATACGGTGCGTCGGCTGGGCCGCGTCGCGCGCGGAGAACTGAAGGCGGGATCGCCGCTGCGCGTTACGCCTGATCAGCTTGAGAGTCTGATCCGTCGCGTGGTGAGCGAGGCGGTTCAGGCCGACGACGCTGAGAAGGAGACTGAGGCGGCATCCCAGGAAGCGTAAGCAGCCGCCCACGGGCAGTGTCATGCCAGTAAAACGCGCCTGAGCGCAGGCTTGGGCGCGGTTTTTCGCGCGCAATCAGCTCCGTGCGCGAGGTAACCACAACGCGGTGACAGCCGTCCGATTCGTCCACGGGCATCACAAGGATCACCAGGTTCTCCAGGTTGGACATTGAGTAGCCTATCATAAGCGTCCTCGCTTTCATAACCATTATCTTCCATACCTATAAAGTCGCTGCAGACGCAGTGTCTTTATTTAATTGAGAATTAGCGGTTAACCGGGAAACTCCTGCTTCGTGAGGAAGATTTAATATTTATATGCAGGAGGGGACAGAAGGTTATAACGCAAACCTCACCGCCTGCGGGGGATTGGTTCGTCCTCTGCGGAGGGGATTGCCCCAACTGCGGTTGGGGACTTGTTACTTTTCCCGTCCGTGGGAAAAGTAACCAAAAGGACGGCCAAAGGAGAGGGGCGCTATGGCGCCCCCTCTCCTCTGGACACCTCTCCCCAGCCATTTTGACCTTCTGCAAGAGACCAAACATACACCATCCAGAGTAGCACAGTATGCAATGGGCTTGGCATCATATTGTTTACGTTCTAGATCACATGGTCTATAGCTGCTGACGGGATACTGTTATGGTTTTATAGTTGTTATCTAACGCTGGTAGCGCGAGGCTGTTATTGTTCCATAATTGTTTATGACTTGCTGGATGATAAAGAGCCGCCGGCGTATGCTGCCGTGAAACTCCGCCAATTCGTGCACCTCGCCGCGAAGCCATGAGAACCCTCCAATGCTGTGACTGTAAATCAATCGGAACGTTGGTCATAGACCTATGAGCGGGGACGACATTGAGGAGGGTGAGTCCAGAGAGGGAGGGCACAGTGCCCTCCCTCTTTGGCCGTCCTTTTGGTTACTTTTCCCACGGACGGGAAAAGTAACAAGTCCCCAACCGCAGTTGGGGCAGTCCCGCCCGCAGGCGGCGGGTTTTGGTGGGGTTCCAACGCGTTCAGAACCATTACCTTGTGAACAGCGTGGGATAGGCCGCGCCAGCCTCAACCCAGCCTTGCGCGTCGGACATCGAGGATACCTCGCCCAGCAGCGTCACTCCTACCAGCCGCTGCCCCAGGAAGTGGTACACCGCCAGCGTGCGCTTGGCCATGTCGCGCAGTTCGACGGTCTTGTATGACTTAGATGGATCGCTGCCCGTGTCGCCGACCGCGTAGAGGGATGTGCCCAGCGCGTTCAACGCGACCGGGTACAACGCGGGAGTGTACGCCGCAGTGTCGCCAACCGCACTCGCGCCAGCCACAGCGCCCATTGCCGCCGCTTCAGCCCACAACCCGTACCGCATGCCGCCGAGTATGGCGCAATCCCCGCACGCGAATACATCCGCCGCGCTCGTCGCCATGCGTTCGTCAACAACGATACCACGATTCAGCGTTATACCCGAACCCTCGGCCGCTTGAATGTTCGGCTTAATCCCTGTTGAGAATATAACTATATCCGCCGGAATCAACCGTCCATCCGCCAGCTGCACCCCGCTGACACGCTCGCCGCCCGCGATGGACTCCACCTTCGCGCCGATGAGCAGCTCGATCCCAGCGTCTCGCACGGCTTGAGACAGCATCTCGGACGCGGCAGGCGCAGCCTTGCGATCCAGCAAACGCGGCAGGGCTTCTACTACCGTCACATCCAGCTTGACCTTGCGCAGTTCCCACGCCGTTTCCAGGCCCAGCACGCCGCCGCCGATGATCACAGCGCGTTGGGCGGTCTTGGCCGCAGCCTCCAGCCGCTTCACGTCGCCCAGCGTGCGGATCGCGAACACATTCGCCTTATCCGCGCCCAATATCGGCGGGATGAAACTCGACGCGCCCAACGCCAGCACACACGCGTCATACATCAGCGCGGCGCCGCTTTCCAACTTGATCGTCTTGGCGGCGGTATCCAGCCCAACGATCCGTTGTCCGCCGATCCGTGTGATACGCAGCTCTTCATACCACGATTCGTCATAAATCGCCAACTGATCCGCCGTAAGCGCGCTGAACATATTCTTGGTTAACATCGGCCGATTGTACGGCAGGGATTCCTCTTCATCCAACAAAACGATGTTGGCTGTGCTGTCGCGCTCGCGGATCGCAGCCGCCGCGCTCACGCCCGCGATGCCTGCCCCGGCAATTATGAAACGGCGGCCCGTGTCGCGGTGGAATGTAACTAACTCCGCTTCGACGATGATGAATTGCTCCACCCCGACGCCGCACACCGGACAAACGGTTGTGCCCTCGGGCATCAGCGCGCCGCACACCAGGCATTTTAGTTGTTTGGTCGCCGACTTCTTTTGGGCGCGATCGTTCTCCTTATTCAGAAGCGTGCAGCCGAAGTTGTAACCATACTCGAACGCGTCCAGCAACTCTCCGGCGTTGGGCTTGAACCTTACGCGATAACCGTCCAGCACCTTCATGCGAACCTGTTTGAGCCGCTCGATCAAGTGCGGCACGCCCTCGCCGCTCCAGCCATAACTGCCGAACACGCTGGCCAGTTTTCCCCCATGAATAGGGGGATACAACCGCGTTGCCAGATCCCATATGGGGGCAAGCGCCTCGCCAAGGATCGTCGGCGTGCCGAAGATCACGCCGTCGGCCGCGTCGATTGCTGCGGAGGCTTCGGCGGCATCCTGATCGACCAGGTCGAAGGCCGCCACGGATATGTCGCCAGCCGATTCCACGCCGCGCGCTATCTCATTCGCCAACTCCCGGGTGTAACCGTACGCACTAACGTATGGTATAGCGACACGCTTCCTGCCATCCGATTCGGGCGCGGCGCACCAGTCGCGGTAGAGCGTTAACAACTCATCGATGTGTGAATCATGTACCGGGCCATGGCCTGTCAATATGAAGTCCAACGCCAGCGCATCCACAACCGTCAGCGCGTTCACCATGTACGGACGCTTGAACGGCCCGATAATATTGTCGAAATAATACTTAGTCGCGCGCAGATAGCCAGCCTCGTCGGTCACGTTCGAACGCAGCACCCCGGGATGGCTGTAATGCGAACCAAACGAATCGCACGTGATCAGCGCTCGATCCTCCCGAACATACGTGAACATGGTGTCCGGCCAGTGCAGATTCGGCAGCGGGTAGAATTCGAGCGTCTTTCCGCCCAGGCCGAGCGTCATACCCGCCTTGACCGCCAGGCAGTGGAAGTCGCGGTTGACGATGTGTTTTAGATAACCGATCGCGCACGGTGTCGCCACGATCGTTATGCTGGGATTAATATCCAGCAGCGCCTCAATGCTGCCCGCGTGATCCGGCTCGGTGTGGCTAACGATCAGGTAGGATACCTGTGTGATATCCACAACCTGACGCAGTGACGCCAGGTAATCCTCCGTGAATTTGGCTTTCGCGGTCTCAGCCAGCGCAATCTGATCGCGGCCTTTGATCACGTAAGCATTGTAAGTTGTGCCAAATTCCGTGGACATAATTATGTCGAATACGCGCAAATCGGGATCCTGCACACCCACATAATATATCCCATCGACCAGTTTAAAGGGTTCCGGCTGCCTGAATTCATTACCCATAACGCACCTCCATAATTATCCGATAAGCCGCAGCGCGATCATATACGCCGCCGTCCCGCCCAGCACCGCCGGCAGGGTTTTCTTTGTGGACATATAAATGATGAATGTACCTAACAATCCCGCCGCTTCCGGCAGCGCGTGCGGCCACAAGAGCGGTCTCGCTCCGCGCAGACAGTACACGATCAACATGCCAATAATCGCGTACGGCAACGTCCGTCCCAAATATATGACGACCTTTGGCGTGCGTCGCTTGTTATTGAATAACAAAAACGGCAGCGTGCGCGTCGCCAGAGTGCACACGGCCATTATCATAATGGTTATTACAGCCTGACCGCGCGTCATACTGCGGTATCCTCCGTACCGATCCGCGGACGCAATAACATCAGCGTAACAATAATCATTATCATCGCGGCGATCATGAACCACTCCTGTCCAAACACCAGCAGACACACCAGCGCGCCGATCAGTCCCACCAGCGCGGCGGGCCGTCCCTTATTGCTGCGCCACTGTTCAAGGAATATAACTAAAAACAGCGCCGTCATTGAGAAGTCGATCCCCGTTGAGTCAAACCGAAAAGCGGTACCGATTATTGCGCCCGCGACGCTTCCCACGATCCAATAACACTGATCCAGCAGCGCGACCCAGAATTCAAACCTGTGCGCATCGACGCCTTCCGGCGGCTTGGGATTGGCGATAAGCAGCGAAAACGTCTCGTCCGACAGCGCAAATACACGGTACGGTTTCGTGCTGTCGAATCCGCGCCATCGTTCCAGCATGGCCAAGCCGTAGAATAAGTGCCGCGCGTTGATCATCAGCGTCAGCAGCGCGGCTGACAGCGGCGCGAACGCTCCTGTCAGAAGTCCTACGCCCGCGAACTGCATCGAACCCGCGAAAATAGTCGTGCTCATGAATGCCGCCCAGCCGACGCCGTAACCTTGGCTGGCCAGCAGCACGCCGAATGCCATGCCCAGCGGTACGTAGCTGGCGATTACTGGTACTGTTGTGGGGAACGCGGCGCGAAGGATTTGGTTTTGCGCAGACTTCATGATTGTTTACCAGCATAATTTTTTTGGGGGACGACGGGGGTTGCATTCAAGGTCGTATGACATGGGATGTCATACGACCCATGTCCATTTTCCCTAAAACGACCCGTTGTCAAGGCACGGGTAGTATTTTCCCGCCTAATAGGTGTGAGTCTTTCGAGCGCAGCAGGCGGGAAAATCTCCACCCTTAAGCCTTGACAACTGGACGGGCTGCTCCATCGTGCTTGGTTGTTGAGTTACAAGCTGCGCGTGGGTTCGGCGTTGAGGGTTAGGCTGCCGGTCGCTTTTCCTGTTATGATGCTGTAGTATGCCGCCGCCCCGACCATGGCGGCGTTATCCGTGCATAACGATATGGGCGGCATGCACAGCCGCAGACCACGCGCGGCGGTTTCGCGCTCCAGCCGTGTCCGCAGTCCCCGATTCGCGGCCGCGCCGCCAGCGACCACAACCGTTGTGTGCCCTGTCGACTCGGCGGCACGCAATGTCTTATCCGCGAGCATATCCACAACCGCCGCTCGGTATGAAGCCGCGGCGTCCTCTTTGGTAATGTTTGCCAGCGCGCCCTTCCTCTCCAGTTGGATGAACGCCGTCTTTAGGCCGCTGAAGCTGAAGTCGAATAGATTGGGCGTCTTCGCTCTGGGTAGTGTCAGCGCGCGCGGATTGCCGCTCTCGGCCAGTTGATCCAACGCCGAACCGCCCGGATAGGGCAGTCCCAGCACCCGCGCCGCCTTGTCGAATGCCTCGCCCGCAGCGTCGTCCAACGTCGCGCCCAGCGTCCGAACCACGCCGTAATCCACAACCTCCGTCAGCGCGGTGTGTCCGCCGGACACCGTCAGGCACAAGAATGGCGGCGCAAGATCCGCGTAAGCCAGATACGCCGCGCTGATGTGCGCATCCATGTGGTGCACGGCAACCAACGGTTTTGCCGCCGCGAACGCCAGCGCCTTGGCCGTCGAGACGCCAATCAGCAGCGCGCCGACCAGCCCCGGCCCGTTCGTAACGGCTATAGCGTCGATGTCCTGGAGCCGCAGCCCGGCGTCGTCCAGCGCGCATTTAACTACAGTATTTATGGCTTCGACGTGCGCGCGCGATGCAATCTCCGGTACGACGCCGCCGTATCGCGCGTGCAAAGGTATCTGCGTTGAGACAACGTTCGACATAATTGTCCGGCCGTCGCGTATGACGGCGGCTGCCGTTTCGTCGCAGGAGGTTTCGATGGCAAGGATTACGGCGCGGCCCGCTTGCCTCAGCGCATCCAACTGAATCCGACAGCGTTCGTCAAATTGCATGCCGATTCTCATGCTTCATCATCAGCTTACAACCCACCACAACCGACGCAACCATCGCGGCCGCCACGATCCCGCCGATCACCATCCCCATCGATATAAAGAATTCCGTAGGCATCATCCGAATCAGCAGGTCGGTCTCGGGATTCATATACCACAATTCATTCGTGAATAAACGCCTGTGTACCGCCACAAAGAAATTATAGAAATCCACCTTCACCGCTATGAACACGCCCAACCCTGCCAGCATCAGCAACACCGTCCCGGCCAGCAAACCAGCGCCCTTCGACCGTGATGCAGGCACTCGAACGGCCAGTATAACGGCGATCATCGCCAGCACGACCATTATCATTGCAGCCACGAAAACCAGCCGTCGCACGTCGGCGAGGTGCGCGCGTTCTCGTTCGTTTAACTCCGGCCGCTGTTCACCATCCATAATGATGATACGGCTGAAATCAATATTCGCGCGCTCCCGCTGCATGCCTAAAAATCCCCTGATGAGACGGTTGAAGTCAGGATTCGCATGCTCCCGCTGCATGCCAAGAAACCCCGTGACGTCTAGTGCAACCTGATTCAACGTTGCACGGTCAACGCCCGCCGTTTCGTAAACGCCCGCGCGTCCCATAGCCCACCGATACATGCTGGGCGAACACGCGCAGTACACCAGCATCAACAGCAGCACGGCCAGCAATCCCGCAACCGCCGCAACTAATCCGCCCCAAAACGACTTATTCCGCATGCCTGTCAGCCAACTTCCGCGCGTTCCAGCGTCCTGAGTAACGCCCGAACAGGAGCGCCGTCGCAGCCCGGCAGCAGGATCGGCAAGCATTGCAGCTCATACCAACCCGGTTCGAACCCATCCAACGCAAGCCCCTCCAGCACGCAAACGCCCGATTCAAGCAGCGCGCGGTGCGTCTTCAACCCCTCTGGGCCTTGCGGCCCAACGGATAGTTGGTCCACGCCGATCGTGCGTACGCCAGCGTTCGCCCAGGCGTGCGCCTCGGCTTCAGACAATGGAATGCCGCCCGTTTTCAGCAGCGTCCGGCGTGTGGCTGGTGCAGCAGTTCCATTATGGAAGGAAGCCCGCCATTTTGCCAAGTCGACCACTTGCGCCGGGCCGTTCAGCCGATCCAACGGCCACGCATCAACCCCGCCCGTTAACCCAATGTGGTGCGGCGAATCGATGTGCGTGCCGTTATGCGCCGTCATGGTTATGCGGGTAACATTGTACCCGCCGACATCCGCTACAGCCAGCATATCCCTGGTGAACGCCGGGTCGCCAGGGTATACCGCCATCCCGTTATCCAGCGGCCTGGACGCCTCGCGCCACGTCGAAGCCTCGCGGCGCATCAGCAGGACATCTCCTACCCGGCATACCAGCCTGAATCCCGCGCGCTCATAAACCTGCATCGCTGCAGCGTTTGACGCGAACAGCGCCAGCCTGATCGAGCGCTCACGCCCGATGATGTCCAGCATATGTTCCAGCAACGATAATCCCAGGCCCTTGCCCACCAAGTCAGGTCTCAACGCCAGCCCAATATCCACATCGTCCGGATGTTGGGCGTACTGCGCATCCAGATACGGGGATCGCGCCGGACGCCCGTGGCAGAGGAACCCCGCCCGTTCCCCATCCAGCAGCGCACAGCGGTACCACCCGGAAGTCAGTTCCTCGATGGTTAGCTGACCATAACGTTTAACGTCATACGACCATTTCACTAGCGTATAGGCGTCCTCGTCGTTCACGATCCTTGATGTCCAGTGCGTAAGACCAGCCTCCTAGAGCTTGAACATTACTGTCATACTACAACGACAACCACAAGTTGTCAATACTTTTCGTTGTCAATAATTCGACATACTTCGGTATCACTGCCTCACTGCATCGACAGGTATGCCGTGATAAACCCATCCAGCTCGCCATCCATCACGCCTGTAGTGCTGCCCACCTCATAGCTCGTGCGGTGATCCTTCACCATGCTGTATGGGTGGAACACGTACGAGCGGATCTGGCTGCCCCACTCGATTTTCTTCATCGCGCCCTTGATGGCGGACATCTGCTCTTCCTTCTCGCGCTCACGCAACTCCAGCAATCGGGATTTCAGCATCATCAGACACACCTCTTTGTTTTGAACCTGCGAGCGCTCATTCTGGCATTGTACTACAATCCCAGAGGGAATGTGTGTCATGCGTACCGCAGAATCCGTCCGGTTGATATGCTGACCGCCCGCACCCGACGCCCGGTACGTATCGATGCGCACCTCTTCCATGTCCAGCTGGAACCCAGCGTCCTCAATGACAGGCGCGACATCCAGCGAGGCGAACGAGGTATGCCGCCGTGCGTTCGAGTCGAACGGGCTGATCCTCACCAGCCGATGCACGCCCTTCTCCGCGCGAAGGAATCCATACGCGTTATCCCCGCCGACAGAGCATGTGACCGACTTGACGCCGGCCTCGTCGCCGGGCAACAGATCCAACACCTTGACGCTGAAGCCCTTCCGCTCACAATATCTGGTATACATGCGGTAGAGCATGCTCACCCAGTCCTGCGCCTCGGTGCCTCCAGCGCCCGCGTGCAGCGACAGGATAGCATCATTAGCATCATATTCACCACGTAATAATGTTTCTAGTTGCAGAGATTCTACATCAGCGTGCAGTGATGCAATATCATCTTTAATTTCCTGAACCATCGAGGAGTCGTTCTCCTCCTCAACCAACTCGATCATAGCCGTTATGTCTTCATGACGGTTAATCAATCGTGCGTAAAGTTCCAGCCGATGCTGGATATGCTTCGCACGCTGGCTGATCTTGGTGGATCGAGCCAGATCGTTCCAGACCTCGGGCTGGGCCATGTCCTGTTCAAGCTCGGCGAGTTCATCCTTTAACCCAGCCAGGTTAAAGTGACCCACCTGCCTCTTCGATGGTTTCGCGAATCTGCGCCAAATCCTGGCGGGACTGATCCAATTCTACCATAAACTCACATCCTTTTTGTGTAATATTGTAAGAATTACGCGGAACGTCCGCAGCAATTCTTATACTTCAAGCCGCTGCCGCACGGACATAACTCGTTGCGGCCGACCTTTTTTTCCACTCGGACAGGCTGCGGCGTTTGAGATTGTCGAATTGCGGCGGTCTTGGGTTTTTGCAACACGGAGAACTTTTCCTCATAATCCCTGCGTGCGTATGCTGGCGCGCTCAATTCCACTTTATCAACTTGAGGTACGCGCGGACCTGCGACAGCGGAACGCTTCTTGGTCTCTTCCCTGGATTTAGCCTCATCCGTCTTGTGGAACAGCAGCTTCAGGGTGTCCTCGCGGATCAGTCGGCCCATCTCTTTGAATAGTTCGCCGCCCTCGATCTTATACTCGACGACCGGATCGTGCTGGGCGAACGCGCGCAGACCGATGCCCTCGCGCAGGTGCATCATGTCGTTCAGCTGATCCATCCAGTGCTCATTCAGGGTTGAGACCAGCTGCAGCCGTGCGTAGCGCGACGCATCGTATTGGCCGTCCTTCTCAAACGCTGCCGAGTAAAAATCATACAGCTCGGTAGACTGTTTCTCAATGAGTTGGACAATCTCGTCCCGCTCCATCTTCTGGATAGAATCCGCCAGCTTCAGCTTCCGGAACGTGTCGAATTTTAGCACGGTGCCTTCCAGATATATGCGCAAGCCTTCGACATTCCACTTTTCGAAGTCGTCGCCCGGCAGATGGTTATCAACCGCCTCCTCGATTAGCGCGCGGAGCATGCTAAGCACCTGCTTGCGCAGGTCGTCCGCGGACATGGATTGGTACTCGTTGCGGCGGTCGTATACGGCCTGGGCTTGCTCGTTCAGCACGTCGTCATACTGCAGCAGATGCTTGCGCATCCCAAAGTTGCGGCCCTCGACCGACTTTTGAGCGCTCTCGATCTGCTTGGTCAGCAGCCCGGCCTGTATCGCCTCATCCGGCGCCAGATTGCCCAGCCGCGCGAGTACGGGCTTGATGCGTTCGCCGCCAAATACCCGCGCGAGATCGTCCTCCAGCGATATGAAGAATTGGCTGGAGCCGGGATCGCCCTGCCGACCCGCGCGGCCGCGCAGCTGATCGTCTATGCGGCGTGATTCATGCCGCTCGGTGCCTAATATATGTAAGCCGCCGGCCTTAACCACTTTGGCATGTTCCGCGTCGGTTTCTTTGGTATATGTTGCCAGTAAATCATTATAATGTGCGCGCAGCTCGCGCACCTGATCCGTCACGTTCTGCTCATGGCCGATGACTTTGGAAATAATTTCCTCGGTGGCGCCCTCCTTGTCCAGCTGACGCCGGGCCATGAATTCCGGGTTGCCGCCCAGCAGGATGTCCGTGCCGCGCCCGGCCATGTTCGTAGCGATAGTCACAGCGCCGAGCTTCCCGGCCTGGGCGATGATCTCGGCCTCCTTCTCATGGTTCTTCGCGTTCAGCACGACGTGGCGTATGCCTTCTCTATTCAGGAGGTTGCTTAGTTTATCACTTTTTTCAACGGAAACAGTGCCGACCAGTATCGGTTGGCTTGTTTCGTGGATACGTTTAATCTCCTTAACGACCTGTTGATACTTCCCATCTACGGTGGTAAATATCAGATCGTTCTGATCTTTACGAATCATCGGCTTATTCGTTGGAATTTGCACGACATCCAGGTTATAAATACCCTTAAACTCCGCTTCCTCCGTTTTAGCGGTACCTGTCATGCCTGAAAGTTTGCGATACTTCCTAAAATAATTCTGTACGCTGATAGTAGCGTATGTTTTATTCTCACGCGCGACCTTAACATGCTCTTTCGCCTCGATCGCCTGATGCAAACCTTCGCTAAACCGCCTTCCCTGCATAAGTCGTCCAGTAAATTCATCTACTATGACAATCTCATTATCCTGCAGCACATAATCCTTATTAAGCTCCATAAGGTAATTAGCCCGGAGCGCATTATTGACATAGTGCATCATATTGAAATATTTTACACTGTCGTCACTGTTGATCTCATCCGTATCGGCATCTGCATCAACATCATCTTCGGAGCGCGCCTTCTTAAGGCTAAACCTATTTTCGGTTTTAACAATGCCATCTTCGGTCAAATGGATAGCATTATCCTTTTCATTGACAATATAATCCTGTTCCTTCTTCATCATCGTCACAAAATAGTTAACCTCGGCATACAGCGGCGACGGTGCGTCTCCAGGTCCGGAAATAATCATAGGCGTGCGCGCTTCGTCGATTAATATGGAGTCAACCTCATCGATGATAGCAAATGTATATTTCTGCTGAACAAGATGCAACTCGTCCATCTGCAGCGTATCTCTTAGATAGTCGAATCCAAATTCATGGTTGGTTCCATATGTTACATCGGCTTTATATACGTTTCGCCTTTCTATCTCCATAACATCATGTGTTAATATGCCCACGCTCATATTCAGGAAGTTAAATATATGCGCCATCCACTCGCCTTGGAATTTTGCGAGGTAATCATTCACCGTTACGATGTGAACGCCGTCGCCCTTCAGCGCGTTCAGGTATGCGGGCAGCACTGCGACGAACGTCTTGCCTTCGCCCGTTTTCATTTCGGCGATGCGGCCTTGGTGCAGCACGATCCCGCCCAGCATCTGCACCCGGAAATGGCGCTTGCCGATCGTGCGGTCCATCGCCTCGCGTACGACCGAGAACGCCTCGGGCAGCAGGCTGTCGAGTGATTCGCCATTGCCCAGGCGCGCCTTGAATTTATCGGTCCTGCCGCGCAGATCGGCGTCGCTGAAGCCCCTGTGCTGGGCCTCAAACGAGTCGATCACATCGACGGTCTTGAACAGCCGCTTAACCTCGCCCTCATTCGAGCTGATCAGGTTCTTGAACCATTGCATAGCAAGTCCTCCTGGCGTGACTCAACGCCCGCCGCGTTACTATAACACAGCCGCCTCCCATAAGGCAAGGCCATGCTTATCCTTTACCAACTCCCTTCCAAATATTACGGACAATACATCTTCGGCGGCGGTTGTCGTTTCCCGTCGAAACACGATCCGTCGTTGCACATGACCTTGCAGGATTGGCCGTGCTTCAGGTAGCCACCCAGCTGCGGATCGTCCTTGCGCACGCCCTGGCCGGTGTAGGTTTGAGAATCGTCCGGGTTGTCGCCCGTTACAGTCACCTCGGGGGCGGCCAGGTTGCCAATCATGAATAATCCCGGCATATTGCCGCCAACGACACGATGGACTGCTTCCAATCCCGTCACATAGCCGCAGTGAACATGATTATTCTTAACCTCGATAGTGCCGTCAGGATCCAACGGATCGGCCAGACCGACGATCCCGCCGACCTGCTCACCGCTGCCGCTCACGCCGCCATAATTCGCGTTATCCGCTATGAGTGCGGAGTTGCGAATCTGCCCCGCTATCCCGCCTACTCGCGCGCCGCCATGGATGAAACCCTTGTTAACGCAACGGATAATCCGATTGTGCAGACCCGCCGTCGTATCGGCCATGTATCCACAGATGCCGCCGATGTCGTCGCCGCCGACCACCTCGGCCTCATTCCGGCTGCATTGGACGAGGACACCGTCGTCCATCTGTCCGACTATGCCGCCAGAATTCGGGCTGTTGGTTAGCGAATTAATGATACCGGACTTCTTATTAACGCAATCGTCGACTACCGTGCCATCCATCGCCCAGGCTACGATGCCCGCCGCGTGCATGAATGCCGCGTTGATCTTCGCCTCGTTGTGACACTGGGTGAATTTTACATTTATCGCGGAGCCGACTATCCCGGCGGCGGTGTTGTACGCCGTGATGTTCCCGCGTGAGGCGCAGCGCGTGACGGTCGAATCGCGGAGGATTCCGGCGATAGCGCCGACATTATCGTGGGTGGAATGGATCTTGGCCAACACGCTGCAGCCGCTAATATCCGCGTTGACGGCCGCGCGGAATAGTCCGCCCCAGTTGTCGTCGTCGCCGGGATCGTCGCGCGTGTACTCGGTGCACACGGTCAGATTCGTCACGGTCGGCCCGACGACCTCGCCCGTGGGCGTCCCGCTGTCAAACAGCGGCCCGACCAACCCGCGCAGTATATGTCCCTTGCCATGCAGCGTGACATTATCCGCAGAGATGGGCATGAATGGGTCGTTGATATCAATATCATTCCATAACGATACGATATCCCCATCCTTTATCCTTCTAAAATCTTCCGCAAATGTAACATCTATATAAGCCATAACAACCTCCCATTAAACCGTCCGGTCAATACCGTCTGTCAATATTGTCCGTGGCAGCACTGTATCGTTTTGAACCACTCCGGAATCGGCGGCGGCGCGGGTATGCATTTACCGTTGACGACTACCTTCTTGGGCCAGGGTTTGGGCGGCGGCGGCGCTAGGAAGGGTTTGTAGGATTGCTCATTCATCTTAGCGCATGTAAACGTCGAGGTGCCTTGCAGCTTCGCCGGGCCTAGCTCCGCGTCGTCCTTCTTAACGCGCCAGTCGTCATACACATCGTCATCAAGGTGGGTATCTATATAAGACTGATTATTATATAATTGTAAGTCACACACGGCGGGATCGCGTATGCCAGCGATGCGGCGGGCGTTCGTCGCGGCCTTGATCAGCGTGCTGGACACCATATTATTCTTAACAAACGCCGTGCCAATAGCGGTCGTCGGCGGGAACCCGCCGCCATTATCGGATATGACGCCGAGTACGCCGCCCGCAGCGTCGCCATCCGCCGTGACGTTAGCGCAGCTCAGGTTGTTGCTGACCTGGATGTAGCCGTAACCCAGCGTGCCCACGATGCCGCCTATCCAATGATCGCCGCTCACAGCGCCTACGTTGGTGTTGCCCATCACGCGGAATCCGCTGCCCGGCAGATAAGCCGTGCCCAGGATGCCGCCGATGCTGGCCGCACCGCGGATCGTGGCGAAATTGGTACACTGTTCCAGGCGGCAGTCCGTCAGTATCTGCCCGGCGATACCGCCCGCGAAATCCCCGCCGCTTACAACCGTTCCGTCGGCGGCATTCTCGCAGCCCTCTATGAAGGTGCCTTCCACCAGTCCGACGATGCCCCCGGTTTCACCAGCAACAGTGGTTACGGTGGCGTGGTTGACGCAGCCGCACAAGTGCGAATCCTTTGCGTAACCCACCAGACCGCCGCCCTCGGATTGACACTGCAGCGAGCCGTATACCGCGCAGTGGTTCAACTCGGAGGCGTCGTCGAGCATGCCAGCCACGCCGCCGATGCATCGCGCGTCCGACGTCAAGCTGGCCTGGGCAATTATATTAACATAAACAGCGCAGTCCGTCGCCTTGAATCGACGGCCCAGCCGCACCAAGCCGCCCATGATGTTGCGGTCGGTATTGGTTATATCCACGTAAATTCGCAGATTAGTAATGGTTATATCGTCGCTGGCAATGGCGTCCATGTCGGCGGGCAGCAGCGGATCAACGCCTATCGCGTCCATGGATTGCGCGAATAACGGCCCCGTCAGTCCACGCAGCGTATGGTACTGCCCGCAGAACGTTATATTATGGCCTTTGAGCGGAGTCCAACTGCCGCGTATGGTGATATCGTCCCACAACTTTACCGTATAATCATCGGCGGGATTGTCGGGAATTTTCGCAAAATCCTCTTCGCGGGCAATATCAACATACAACATGGCATTAAGTCCCCCTTCGCCATTGACGTTCGCTTTTCAAAAACGAGCATGGTTTTCAGCTCGATCCTAGGATATGCAAAATGCGGCGTTTGCGCGCCTGGCTCATTAAAGTTAAATCTAAGGAAACAATAGTCAGAAATAAGTCGAGCACTTTGCACTTGTAATTTCGCGCAATGTCTGTTAAAATAACCACGCGACTATGAATGGGAGGCACAAACTCACATGCAGGCAATCAAAGGACTAGCTACGGCGCTGTTGGTGATTTCGTCCCTGGTGGTAATTATTACCATCCTGTTACAGCCGGGTGAGTCGTCGGGTCTGGGCGCGATCGCGGGCGGCGCGGAGACTTTCTTTGGGAAGAATAAGGCCAAGTCTTACGAGGGCAAGCTCACCTGGGCGACTAAGATCGGCGCGGGCGTGTTCCTGCTGATGAGCCTGGTTATCGCGGCCATCCACTAATTTCCGATAATTCGGAGGGTTCACGACGGCCAAGATTAACCGCTGGATTTTGTTGGTGATATGCGCCGCCGCAATGGGCGTCGGCGCTGTTTGCGTAACAGCGGCGCTGATTCACCCGCCAATGAGTATGGCTTATCCCAAACGGGATGCCGCGTCGTTACTAGAATATAACATTGATGGCGAGGGCTGGCTGGATCTCAACGCCGCCGACCGAGCGATGCTGGAAAGTCTGCCCGGTATAGGCCCCGTGATTGCCGGACGCATCCTGGATTACCGCGCGATGGTGGGTGGATTCACGGATGAGCGCGAGCTGATCCGTGTGAGCGGCATTGGCGAAAAGACGATCCTAAAATTGCTGCCGTTGGTGTACGCCGGGGATTTGCCGGATGCGCCGGATTATTTGGACATGCTGAACGGACCGTGACATTTTCCGCGTTTTGCACAGTACGGCATGAAACGTCGGCGTTCAACCGTTGTTATCAGGTGGGATTGTTTGGTTGATCCTGTGGACAAGGCGGGGACGTACGATGAAGTATCTGCGCAGACTATTATGGTTTATAACGGTACGCCTGTTCGGGGTGTGCGTGATCGGCGCGATATTGGTTATCGCGTTCTATATGTCCATGAACATAACCAATATTATCGTGCTGATGAAGGATGGCATGGCCGAACGCGCGCAGGTGATACTGCACACGGACGAGGATCCGCAGGAGTTGATGAAGTTTTTCAGCTATGACTGCCTTGCGCGCGACGCGGATGTAGGCCGCGCGCTGGCGGGCAATTCCCCGTACGCCGACTACGACATCCGGGGCATGGATCATCGGCTGAAGATCGAGACGATGTGGACCTGGCCGTGGGACAATACCGCCACCGCAACCGTCCTCGAGTCGGTGCCCTCCATCGACGGCAAGGTCAAATCCACCCGCCGCGAAGCGGTCTTGGCGGAGGGTGGCGAAGGCGCGGCCAATCCTCCGGCGTGGCCGATCGTCCGCTATCGTGTGACGCTGACGCGCGAGAGCGGCCGCTGGATTATTTCTTCAATAATAACCTCGGGCGGCTAGACCTGCGATGCCCTCGCTCAACGAGCCGCTGTCATTGGGGCGGCTTCGGTTGGACAATCGAGTGATGCTCGCGCCCATGGCGGGCGTGACGGCGTGGCCGATGCGCGTGCTGTGTCGGGAATGCGGCTGCGCCTACGCCGTTACCGAGATGGTCAGCGTCAAGAGTTTGCTGTATTCGCCCGCTGACTTACCGGCTCTGGCCGACCTGCTGGCGTGCGGGCCGGGCGAGAAACCGCTGGCGTTGCAGCTATTCGGAGCGGAAGCGGCGGATTTCGCGGCGGTTATACCGCTGCTGAATGATCGCGGCTGGCTGGAACGGTTCGACGCCATCGACATCAATATGGGTTGTCCCGCGCCAAAGGTTACAAAATCCGGCGCAGGCAGCGCGCTCCTGACCGATCTGCCGCGCGCGGCGCGGATCATTCGCGCCGTCGTGAGTGGGCTTGAAGCGTTAAGGATTGCTCTGCTCGTTACGGTCAAGGCGCGGCTGGCTTGGGAGGATGGCGGTTATTCCGCTGTCGAATTGGCGCGAATTGCCGAGGATGAGGGCGCATCCGCGTTCATCATCCATGGCCGGACACGGGCGCAGCAGTTCTCCGGAACCGTTGATCTTGACGGCATTGCGGCGGTCAAGGCAGCCGTTTCCATCCCGGTTATCGGCAATGGAGATATAACCAACGCTGCCGACGCCCAGCGCATGCTTAGCGAAACCGGATGCGACGGCCTGATGATTGGCCGTGCCGCAATAGGCAATCCGTGGATATTCCGGCGCATCTTAGGCGGCGAATCTACACCGCCCAACGTATCGGAACGATTGGAGATGGCGCTGCGGCACGCGCGATTGCAAGTCGGCTGGCAGGGTGAGGCGCGAGGGATCACCGCGCTGCGCGCGCAGTTGGGTTGGTATCTGAAGGGGCTGCCCGGCGCGGCTTTATGGCGCGCGCGGACGCAATCCGTGTCGAGTATTGCGGAATTGTCCGCGATTATTTATGAAGAACAACAGACGATAACCCTATAACGGGTATGATAGGAGGCTTTACACGATGGACGACACCAAGAATAGGCCGATTATTTCGGCGGATGGCCTGGCCAAGCTGGAGCAGGAACTCTACTTCTACCGCACGGTCAAGCGCAAGGAGGTGGCCGAGCAGATCAAGCAGGCCATCTCATTCGGCGATCTATCCGAAAACGCCGAGTACGACGAGGCGAAAAACGAGCAGTCGCGCATAGAGGGCCACATCAGCTACCTGGAGAATACGATCCGCAACGCCATCGTCATCGACGCGTCCGACGTCAGCACGGACATGGTGGGCGTGGGCAGCGTGGTCAAGGTGAAGGACGCCAAGTCGGGCATCGAATCCGAATTCCAAATCGTGGGCGAGACGGAATCCGACCCGCTGGAGGACAAGATTTCCAACGAATCCCCCGTCGGCGCGGCGCTGATGGGCCAGCGTATCGGCGCAAACGTGACGTTCTCCGTGCCGGATGGGTTACGGACGCTGCAGATACTCGAGATCAGGCGAGCGAATTAAGTTGGAGTTGTAATCATTATGTCTGATGAACTACGCTCCGTCAGCGAGCAGGAAGCCCAGCGACGTGCGAAACTGGACGCATTACGCGCGTCCGGCAATGATCCTTACCTTATAACGAAATTCCCGGTCACCCATAATTCCGCACAGATTCACGCTCGGTTTGACGAGTTGGAAGGTCAGGACGTCGTCGTCGCGGGCAGGATACTATCGCGCAGGATTATGGGAAAGGCCTCGTTCGCGCACGTGCTGGACGGCGGCGGCTCGATCCAGATTTACGTCAAGAGGGACGACGTGGGCGAGGATGGTTACGCGGCGTTCAAGGACTACGATATCGGCGATACCGTCGGCGTGAAGGGGTTCGCGTTCAAGACGCAGAAGGGCGAGGTGTCCGTCCACGCGCGCGAATTGACGCTGCTGTCCAAGGCGCTAAAGCCGCTGCCTGAAAAGTTTCACGGCCTGACGGATACCGACCTGCGGTACCGCCAGCGGTATGTGGATCTGATTGTGAATCCGCAGGCGAGGGATGTATTCCTCAAACGCGCGGCGATCATCGCGGCGGTGAGGGAGTTCCTCAACGGGCGCGGATTCCTGGAGGTCGAGACGCCCATACTGCACACGCTGGAGACGGGCGCGTCGGCCAGGCCATTCGTGACGCGTCACAACACGCTGGATATTCCCATGTACCTGCGGATCGAGACGGAATTGAGCCTGAAGCGGCTGATCGTGGGCGGATTCGACAAGGTTTACGAGGTGGGCCGCATATTCCGCAACGAAGGCATGGATCAGCGGCACAACCCGGAGTTTACGATGGTCGAAACCTACGAGGCGTACGCGGATTACAGCGATGTGATGCGTATGGTCGAACAGATGCACGAATTCGTCGCGCTGAAGGTGCTGGGCACGACGGACGTCGTATACCAAGGCGAGGCGATCCATCTGGCCGCGCCATGGAAGCGCATAAGCATGACCGATGCCGTACGGGAATTCAGCGGCATCGACCCGGAGGCCTGGGCGGACGACGCGCAAGCGCGCGCCGAACTGTCCGCGAAGGGCGTGCAAGTTGAGAAGGATGCTTCGCGAGGCGACTGCCTGGAGGCATTATTCGATGAATTCGTCGAGCCGAATCTGCGCCAGCCTACGTTCATCACTGAATACCCTGTCGAAATTTCGCCGCTGGCCAAACGTATGCCACTTAAGCCGCACTTGACGGAGCGGTTTGAATACTTCATGCTGGGCGGGGAGTTTGGCAACGCGTTCTCGGAGCTGAATGATCCGATCGATCAGCGCGCGCGCTTCGAACGGCAGGTGGAGTCGCGCCGCGCCATCCCCGATGGCCGCGACCCGCAGGTAGATGAGGATTACTTGAACGCGCTGGAGTATGGCCTGCCGCCGACGGGCGGGCTGGGGTTCGGCATCGATCGGTTAGTTATGCTGCTTACCGATTCTCCATCCATAAGGGATGTGCTGCTATTCCCAACGATGAAGCCGAGGTAGAATTATGGTTAGTTATTTGGTGCGAACGCCCATCACAAAGAAGCGTATCCGCGACCACTTTACATATTCATTCTGGAAATATGTACTGTTGGTTGTGGTAGGTGTGTTTGGGTGGAATCTGATTTACTCCGTAACGGCGTACCGTCCGCCTAAGGATAAGAAGGTGGACGTGTATATCTGCACCTCCGCCGTGGAATCTGAAGCGACTGACCGCTTGGCGGAACTGGCTAGGCCGCAGTTTCCGGACATGGAGGCACTGAACTTCCTGACCATCGCACTGGGTTCCTCGGACGATTACTACGCCAACATGCAGTTGTCGACATATGTCGGCGCGCAGGAAGGCGACGTGTATCTGCTGCCCGCCGATCGGTTTCAGGCGTACGCTCAGAGCGGGCTGTTCATGCCGCTGGATGAGTGGCTGGCAGACGGCGTGATCGATGCGCGCGGCATCGAACCGGGCAGCGGCCGGATGATTCTGCGCGATTCCGACACGGGCGCTCCGATCGACGGCGAAGTGGCGCATGTTTACGGTCTGCCCACGGAATCGTTATACGGCATGTTCGATCAAGGCATTGACAATCGTGGGTTGTGGATCGGCGTGACGGCATACTCCGGCAATCCCGAGAACGCGGCTAAAATGGTGGACTGGCTGATCGGCGAATTCAAGACCGAGAAGCCTCAATGGTTGGCCGATTACGAGGCTACGCAGCCAGCGCCAACGGAGTTGGAAGAAGTTCTGCCGTCATACTAATTAATATCAAATCCCTATTATTCACCGGAAGGTTGGATGTCCTATGGCTTGGGCGGCCCGGCTCGTGCGCATGGCGCGCAAACAATGGAAGTTTCTGATACTGGCCGTCGTCGGGCTGATCGGCGCGGCTGCGCTGAACCTGGTAACGCCCAGCATCGTGCGCTCGCTCACCGCCGCCATGACGGGCACGGCCGCGCTGACAGTGCAACTGCTAGGCAGTTATGTGCTGATATTGGTTGTGGTGTACCTGGTGCGCGCGTTCTGTCGATTTATGGCGATGTACTTCAGCCATGTCGCGGCGTGGAGCTTCGTAGCGGAGCTGACATTCCAAATATATGACAAGCTGCAACGGCTGTCGATGCGCTATTTCCAGGATAAGCAGACGGGCCAGCTGATGAGCCGCATGGTCAACGACAGCCGCGCGGTCGAGCAATTGGTCGCGCATGCGCTGCCGGATCTGTGCTCGAGCCTGCTGATTATTCTGGGTGTCATAATCATGCTATTCCGTATCGATCCGCTGCTGGCCGCGCTCGCGCTCGCGCCGGTACCGTTCGTGCTGCTCGCCAGCACATTATTCTCCAAAAAAGTCGCGCCTCTCTTCCGCGTCAACGCGAAGGTGCTGGGCGACATCAACGGCGAACTGCAGGATCACCTGTCTGGCATGAAGGAAATCCAGGCGTTCGGCCAGGAGGATCGCGAGACCGAGCGGCTGGATTCACTGCGCGAACAGTACGCGTCCGTGAATATTAAGGCCAACTTCGCGGCGGGATTATTCCATCCGAGTATAGAATTCCTGACTTCCTTGGGAACCGTGGTGGTCGTCGGCGTAGGCGGATTATTAGCCATGAAGGGCCAGATGAATGCCGCCGACGTGGTTGGATTCCTGATGTATCTATCATTATTCTACCAGCCGCTGACGACGCTGGCCAGGCTTGCCGAGGATGTTCAGACCACGTTCGCCGGAGCGACGCGGGTATTCGAAATCCTGGATGCCACCAGCGAGATACAGGATAAGCCGGACGCGGTGGCGCTGGAACGAGCACACGGCGCTATCAAATTCGACGGCGTGAGCTTCGCGTACGACCTCAAGGAACCCGTGCTGGACGGCGTCTCATTTGACATGAAGCCGGGCCAGATGTTCGCTCTTGTTGGGCCGACGGGCGTGGGCAAGACGACGTTGGTTGCATTGTTAGAACGGTTCTACGACCCGACGTATGGCCACATCCGCATTGACGGGCACGACATAAAGGATCTGACCGTATCATCATTACGCGAGCAGATTTCCATCGTGCTGCAGGATGTATTCCTGTTCCACGGCACTGTCGCGGATAATATCGCCTACGGCGCGCCGGACGCCACGCGGGATCAGATCGAACAGGCGGCGCTGGTGGCGCACGCCGACAGCTTCATCCGCGCAATGCCGGATGGTTACGACACGATGGTCGGCGAACGCGGGCTGAGGTTATCCGGCGGGCAGAAGCAGCGCATCGCTATCGCACGCGCGGTACTGCGCGACGCGCCGATCCTCGTACTGGACGAGGCGACGTCGGCTGTCGATACCGAGACCGAGGCGGAGATTCAGGCCGCTATCGAACAGCTGGCCGGGAAGCGCACGCTGTTAGTCATTGCGCACCGACTATCCACGATAGCCAGCGCGGATCAGATACTCGTGCTGGAGAAGGGCCGCGTGGTTCAGCGCGGCAAGCATGAGGTGCTGGTCAAAGAGGATGGGTTATACAGACGGTTGTACGAGGCGCAGCGGAACAGGATTATCGCTTAATCCGTTATATAACCGGAAGGATGTGATCGTTATGCAGCCGAGCATTACACATAGGGCCGCACGGCGGATGCTGCGGTATAAGGTCGCGGGCGGAGTGCTGGATTTCATCGGCATCGCCGGGTGCACATTCTTGATACTGGTGTTGCTGGTGCTGCTGATCAACCTGGTGGTATGGGTGCAGGGCGACCTGGCGCAGGTATTTTCCGGTTACTTTAAGAATGTTACGGACGCGGTTGTGATGCCTCGTTGATTTGGCGGGGATAGTATGCGCGTTTCTTGGGAAGATTTACTAAGCGAGATCAACGCATGCACGCTCTGTCGGTTGTGCCAGTCACGGCGCAACGTTGTGCCAGGCGAGGGGAATATCGACGCGGACCTGATGTTCATCGGCGAAGGCCCCGGCGCGACCGAGGATGAACTGGGTCGGCCGTTCGTCGGCGCGGCGGGTGAACTGCTCACGCGTATGATCGAGGCGATCGGTATGCGCCGCGAGGACACTTACATCGCTAACATCGTCAAGTGCCGGCCGCCCGGCAACCGTGTGCCGGAAGCCGACGAAGCTGCTGCGTGCAAGCCGTTCCTGCGCGCGCAAGTGGCGTTGGTCAAGCCGAAGGTGATAGTGCTGCTGGGTGCGACGGCGTTGAAATTCATACTGGGCGAGGAGCATCGCATCACGCGCGAACGCGGGAAGTTTGTCGAACGCGCGGGCGTATTCATGATGCCGACGTTCCACCCGGCGGCGCTGCTGCGCGACGAGACAAAAAAACGTCCGGCATGGGAGGATTTTAAGGCGGTTCGGGACAGACTACAACTGCTGAAAGATCTCGCGTGACGTTGGAGGATGGCATGGCCGCGACGCTGGCACAACTGCGCAAGGAATGCATGGAATTTTTCCGACAGATATATGTGGGCGAGGATCGCGTGCTGGTATTCGGCGAAGGCGCGCGCGACGCGTCGTGGATGCTGGTCGGCGAAGCGCCCGGCGAGAAGGAAGCGTTGGCGGGCCGCCCGTTCGTCGGCAAGGCTGGCGCGGAGCTGGATTCATTCCTGACGGCGCTGCGGCTGGACCGCAGCACGTTATACATAACCAACGCGGTGAAGTTCCGTCCGACGCGTATCAGCGCGGCCGGGCGGACGGTCAACCGTGCGCCGACGCAGGAGGAAATAGGTCTGTGGCAGCCGTGGCTTCGGCGCGAGGCGGAGCTAGTCAAGCCGCGCCTCATAGTGACGCTAGGCAACACGGCCTTGCGCGCGGTCACGGGCGAGGCGCTGTCGATCGGGGATGTGCACGGGCGGCTGCTGGAGGGGAATCAGCCGCTGGTATTCGCGCTGTATCACCCGGCGTCCGTGATCTACAGACGCGCGCTGCGGGAGACGTACAACGAGGACTTGCGCCAGCTCCGCGCCGCGATGGACGCGCTGGGGGTAGCGCAGCACGGTGAAGATTGACGATGATTTGGCGATAATTTGGCGATAATTAGGTGATTATTGCCGCGCAGATTGTTTACTCGCCATTGACAAAATCTGCGGCTAATGATATACTAACGTTCGGATTAGGGGAGTGGCTCAATGGTAGAGCAGCGGTCTCCAAAACCGCAGGTTGCGTGTTCGAGTCGCGTCTCCCCTGCCACAACTAAATAGAGTATCTATGCCTGCAAAAAACCCTTGATTGTCAAGGGCTTTTTGTGTTTCCCCAAGGGGTATTTTTGAAAGCATCTTTACCAACATTAACGCCTTCAGGTATTTCAGGAACATCAACTAAATCAATGCAGTTTTCAAAAGCAGAATCTCCGATACGAGTCAATCCTTCGGGCCATGGGGGGATGCTGGTTAGGCTTTCACAGAAAGTAAAAGCATAATCTCCGATACTGGCACATCCTTAAGGCCAACCAAGTATTTTAGTTAGTTTTTTATAACCAGATAATGCCTGATTCTCAATTATAATGCCTGTTCGCGATAAATCAACTTCTGAAAACAATTTGTCATATTGTCTAGCTTCTTCCGGAAAATCTTGATAAAGCCGTGTAACAAACCTCTCATATAATAAGGTCTGCTCCAAGTCGCTCCAATAAGCAATTGTGCTATGGCTTTATCCTGAAAATATTGCATGACAAAATACTCTCCGACAATATCTGGCTCGAACGCAGGACATAAACCACCAATCTCTCCATAATTAGGCGGTGAATCGCCTCGCCATAATGAAAAGTTTGCAAACTTACGCCGAAATGTGTCGTTCCTTTTTGTAAGTTTAGGCAGTGGATACCGGGCGACTTCTTTTGTGAACCACTGCCCAGTGACAGGTTAGGATTAAGGATCCTGTCGAAGGTATGATAAACCTCTTGTTCCGAAGTTACAATATGTATATATAAGCAATAATTATATTATTTGACGATCATTATTATGTTGCAATAACACAGGATAACAAAAGTATGCTGAACAACATAATATAATTACCTAGTAATAATTATCCGCATCGAGCTAATATTGTTCGCAAAAACGTAAGAAAGTGCGCGCACTTATTTCAGTAGGCGCGGACTTTCTTAATCAAACACTAACTTAACGAAATTACTATCGTATTCTTTGGCGTCTCGTAGTTCATAAGCAGCCGATACGCATCGTTAAACCTTTATGCTGTCAAAGTGCATTTGATACAATTTGTCTGATTTAGCAAGTACAATGAAAGTACCGACCCGATTGGCAAATATACACAAAAGCGAAATGCTGTTTGATCGTCATAATGATCCTGTTTGTTCGCATGCAATCGACCAATTGTGTCTGTGCTCAATCTTGTCACAGCAGCGATTTTCCTTACATTCCACCGTGCTTTATCGCTGCACAGCAGAGTTATGATATCGGCTGCTATTGAGCTGACAGAATATACTTTAGTATTTCGAAGGCGAGTAAGAATGCATGCGTTGCGTGCGTCGCTCGATTACTTAAAGGAAGCTTACGCTGCCGGAAGCAGTGAAGGTGCTACGGATGGGCGGCGGCGCGTAAGGAGGGGGCTAGTATACCATAAATAGCGATCAGTTTGGTAAAATATTTGCCGTCTGTGTTGAACCTACGCAAGCAGCATTAGAAACATTCAGCATGGCAGTAGAGTCTCGTGTTGAGGCTCTGTTTCATTTTTTGGAGGCTTCTGTTCATGAAACTACCTCTCCGCGAAAACAGCCCGCAACTTGCGCGCCTGCGCCGATTCGCATATAATGCGAGGCGGGAGGTAGGCCTCTTGCTCTTTTCATCGTTGGTTTTCCTAGTCGCGTTTCTGCCGAGCGTAATCTTCATCCACGCGATACTCCCCGCGAGAGCTCGCAACGCGTTCCTGCTGGCGGCTAGCGTGGTGTTTTACGCTTGGGGTGAACCGTCGTTTGCGCTGCTGATACTGCTGTCGAGCGCGGCGAATTACGGCCTCGCGCTGGCAGTCAGCCGGAGCAAACAGCCTTGGAAACGCAGGCTATACCTGTTCGCTTCCCTGATGCTTAATTTCGGCTCGCTGTTCTGGTTTAAGTATGCTGGATTCCTGCTGGGATTCATGGGTGTGCCAAGACAGACGCTCCCGCTGGGGATAAGTTTCTACACATTCCAGATACAGGCGTATGTGATCGACGTTTACCGCGGCGAGGCTGAGGCGGACAAATCCTGGGTGGATTGCGCGCTGTTCATTCTATTATTTCCACAATTGATCGCGGGTCCTATCGTACTGTACAGGGATATCCGGGCTGGCTTGAAGCGGCGCTCCATCACCCCCGGCGCATTGGAACACGGTATGACGCAATTTATAGCGGGGTTCCTAACATCCTCAAACGCGCTGCTGCTCATTGCTGCGTGCGCGTTATGCGTACCGAAAATCGCCCGGATGTTGTGGCGGTTCGTGTCAAAAACCGCTCCGATACGGATTGCGGCGTTTCTTATGGCGTTGCTGCTGTGCGTAGCGTCCCTGGTCAATGAAGGTTATAACCCCTTCCTATACTTTAGATTCTAAGGATTGATATGGTGTGAAGATGCTCGCAATATTTAAGAAGTTAAAGAAATTCAAGCTATGCCCACTGTTTTCAATCACGATGGTGGCATTGTGCGCGCTGCTGATCTTGGCTGCCCTACTGCCTAAGCGTTCGGCATCATTGCTTGAAAATCGACAGCTCACGCGATATACTGTACCGGAGGCGCATTCGCTGTGGAATGGGCTGTGGGAGCGGCGGTTTGAGGATGCGCTGGGCGACCAATTCCCCATTCGTGACGCGTGGGCGTCGCTTCAGTCGGTATGGGATACCGCCCTGGGCCACGCCGAACGAAACGGGGTGTTGTTCGGCGAACATGGCTGGATGTTCGAGCCGTCGGCTGGAATCAACCTGGGTATAGCTTTGGCCAACGCCGATGCCTTGAACGAGCTGGCCCGCGCGCTACCAGTGCCCGTAACGGTCATGTTTGTGCCGCTGTCGTCGGCAGTGTACCCGGAAGAGCTGCCGCGATTCTATCAAGCCGACAACGCGGCGGGTATGTTCGCGGGGCTAGACGGCGTGATGCCGGACGTTCGGACGATTGACACATTGACCGCGTTGCTGGATGCAAAGAGTGTTGAACCGCTCTACTTCCGCACGGATCATCACTGGACTGACGTCGGAGCTGCCGCCGCGCTGTCCGAGCTGCTCGATGCCTGGGATATTCCAGCTGACGGATTGCCTAATTTGTTGGAACGCGAGAACTTTGGCAGTACGTTCGGTTCGTATTACGCGCAGTCGCCCAGCCCATTCGTTGAACCGGACGAATTCTGGTTAACCAGCACGTCCGACGCGCGTTTGACCGTCAACGACATGGCATTGGACGGCCTGTTCGACGCGGAAGCCATGGCTTCCAGTCGGGATAAATATGCATGCCTTTTGTATGGCAACAACGGGCATGCCGTGCTGGAAGGCGGAGGTTCGACAAACATCGTGATGATCCATGACTCATACGCGAATATGCTCGCGCCGCAAATGGCCGGACTGTTCGGGCGGATTGAGATGTTTGACCCTCGGTATTTTGCTGGGGAACTTTATAGCGCCGTAGGTGTGACGCAGGCGGCTCAGCACAAAAACTTCAAACTGAACGGCGAATCCGTGCGGCTGGTGGATCTGCTGAAATGGCGCAAGCCGAATGTGGTCTACCTGTGGCTGGGGGTGAACGGTATCGACACTATGCGCCCCGAAAGCGTTGTCGATATGTACCGCAAACTGCTCGATCAGCTCATCACCGCACTGCCGAACACGCTGTTCTTCATATGCGAAGTGACGCCCGTCACGTCCAACGTGCTGAAAGCGTATCCGAGTTTGACAAACGATCGTGTGCGCGCGTTTAATGAGATGCTGTACCACCTGGCCGAAGAGTATAACGTTTACGTCTTATACACTAATTGGCTGTTCGACGACGGCAGCGGCACACTCGCCAAAGCGTTCGCCGAGCCGGATGGTTACCACATGCGAAACGTGGCATATCCCATATTAGCCAATTATATTTATACACATACAATACCTCTGACAAAGGAGACGAATTGATGAGGCTGAAACGCGTCGCGGCATTCCTGCTGATTATGTTAACGGTACTGGCTTGCGCGGCATGCACTCAAAAACCCGCTGCGCCGAAGTCTTGCGTCGAGATTGCCGAGGCGGTTCTGTCCGGCCAGCCATTTGACGAGATGACCCCGCTTAATCAGAACCAAACTGTTGTTTGCCGCTGTCTTCCACGGACATTTATGACATTCAAGAGGATGGCTGGCTTGACTGGCACGCCTGCATCAAACGGGTTGATGGATTTGTGGGCGCAGTTCCGCCTGCTTGATATGGGTCAGCGATTGGGGCGCTACATTGGCGTGTATCGTGATCAATACTTTATACCGGATAAGCGGGATGGGATGGTTATTTTCAATTACAAACCGAAGCCAGGCGCGGAGGAAGCGATCTATAAACGCATAGGAGATATAACGATCAGCATGAAAAGTGCTGATTTTTTATGTCTGCCTGAATGCGTTATGAATGAAATTCCTGTCCGGCTTTCAACAAAGGAACTGACGATCCTCGACGATATGAGGAAAAACCTTATCGCTTCTGTCAAGGGCGAAATGATTACCGCTGTAAACGCTGCGGTTCTGTCAAATAAACTGTTGCAGATGGCAAACGGCGCTATCTACACCGACGACGGCAAAACGATCCAAATGGGGGTAGTTATGATCGAGGGATTATCACCGGATCAGCCTACAGTAACGAACGACGCAGGCGGGAAGCAATCCGAACTGCCGTATGCGTTTGATATGCTGCCGCCGCAAGCGGTGTTTGCACTGGCGAGGGTAGTTGCGGAAGGTGAGCGCAAGTACGGTTCGGATAATTGGAAAAAGATACCCGCGCGGCAACACTTGAATCACGCAATCGCCCATTGCTTTGCGTTTCTGGCGGGCGATAACACGGACTCCCATTTGGGTCATGCAATCACACGCCTTGCGTTTGCGATTGAGCTGGCAGAGAACAGGGACGCGGATCATGCCACATAAACCTAAGCATCCATGCGCCTACCCAGGCTGCCCCGAACTGAGCGACGCCCGTTTCTGCACCGCGCACGCAATGGAGGAAGGCAAGATATATGAAAGACGACATTCGCGTAAAGCTCAGGGACGGGACAGAAGTGACATATACATGTGTTGCCGATGTGTAGAACTGGGTACGGTATACAATAGAAATGCAGGATTTAAGATCGGATTATGCATATAACTCCTAATAATTATGATCATGTGTGCTCTTTTGTGCCCGAGGCAAAAGAGCACACAATTTCATAAACATAGTTCACGGTGTGGACATAATCCGCGACGGGAATCGTACCATATCCAACAACCTTATCGCTTAACTACTTTCAAGCCGTATCACAAAAAACTTAGCAATTGAGCCGTTTTCTGAACAAACAAAAAAGCGTCTCCACAGCGCTTCTTTGTTGTATCCAGACTACTAGTCTACGTGGAGCGGGTGATGGGAATCGAACCCACGTATCCAGCTTGGAAGGCTGGAACTCTGCCATTGAGTTACACCCGCGGGTGGGGTGAGGGGTGGAGGTGGAGCGGTAGACGAGATTCGAACTCGCGACATCGACCTTGGCAAGGTCGCACTCTACCACTGAGCTACTACCGCGCGGTTATAGTATATGCCGGGTCCTACGAATGGTGCAGGCGAAGAGACTTGAACTCATACGCCTCGCGGCACTGGAACCTAAATCCAGCGCGTCTGCCAATTCCGCCACGCCTGCAGACCACGGTAGGAGAAGGAGCAGATAACATGAGGGATTATAATATATTTATGGGGGGATGTCAATGGGTAGGCAGGGCAAAACAGCCATTCCAAATTTGAGAATCTTTTTTTTCTAAAAACCCCCCCCCCTATTTTTCAGCCTTGATTTTCCTCGCTTTTTTCGGCCACAACCAATTAATTATTTCGCGTTTTGCAACATTTGAGCAACTCGCCAAAATAATTTCCTGCAACACGGTCGAGCGGCGCAACACGCGCCGCCCCACCTGCCGCCCGCATCAATCCGCCCAACCCATGATCGTGGATAACTTATACCCAACGCCCAGCGACGTGAGCATATCCTCCCTAATTCGGCAGATATTCACATTCCAAAGCACCCCAAAAACTCAACAACGACAAGGAAAATCAGACGGATTTTCTTGTCAAATTGTTGAATATTTTAGTTGCGGATTTGGCGAGACTGTGGTATAATAGTCCAAGATCTACTCAGGAGGCGAGCGTATG
>BNUH01000001.1 GCA_025997215.1 Clostridia bacterium | reverse complement strand
GATTGATTTTTACATATTCATTATTACCGTTATCGGATACGTTCTTACTGCCGGACAGTTTCGTCATAACCTCATAAATAAAATGCATACGGGTCTTTGCCAACCGGTATGCAAGCGCCAGGCCGATACCGGCGCTTAAAATGATGCTGACGAGGGAAAAAATCCGCAAAAATCGGAAGCGGATCTCCAGCGGACGCACAGGCGCGATCAGCACATATTTCCAGCCATTCACAGCTGACGACGCGTAGGTCGTCACTGTTTCCTGGCCATCAATACCGATAGAATAAGCATCCTCCTGAGACTTGAATGAAATGACCTTATTACTTAGATATATCAAAGGCGAGGTACTTAATGCGGCATTTACAGAAGTTGAAGAAACTCGGTTGGGCACCGCCAGTCCCTGCGGCCAGCTAACATATACCCGCATTACCCTGATGACGTAGGGCTTATTTGAGTTTGTCTTTTTTGGTGGAACTGGGATTCATGTTTCATAGTAAACTCCGAATATGAGCTACCATAAAATGTAAGTGCGCGCACTTTTTGATGATGAATTCATATTAGATATTTTGTCATATAATAGTAAATGATTTTGCCCTGTAGCAGTAGCCATTTTCCCCCAAATATGTTAATATTCGACAGATGGGAGCAAAGCGTAGATTGGCGGGGATGTTTTATGAAGAGAATCGTTGCGGCGTTCGTTGTCGCGTGTGTATATGCATGTGTGTTCGCGTTTTCGCTGCCGATTAACGCGGAAACGGCCAGCGTCATCGAATACCTTGAGTATAGCAAAAATCTGCCGGAATTAGGTGTAAGCGGTCAGCTTGAGGTTCACCTGATCAACGTCGGATCGCAAGACTGCATACTGCTGCGCTGCGATGGGCAGGATATGCTTGTTGACAGCGGTGTGCTGGAGACGCATGAGCGCGTTCTCAAATATTTTAAGACGATCCATGTGGATAGGTTGGATTACGCGTTCGCCACGCACCCGCATATCGACCATATAGGCGGATTCGTCGGCTTAATGGGTAAAATTCCTATCCAAACATTACTATATCCACCTTTATTCGATGGGTATGAAAGCTATATCCAGACGAAACTGTTTGCAGCCGTTGAGAAAAACGCCATCCCCATGCGTATTGTTGAAAACAATGCGGTAATGACGCTGGGAAGCGCAGTATTAACATTTATGCAATGGCAGAACCTATCGGCATCGATAAACGACCGCTCCATGGTAATAAAGGTACAATACGGGGAGCGCACCATTCTGCTCGCGGCAGACTTGGAGAACGCGGGACAATCCGCAATGTTAGCGGAATACGGGGATTTCCTGCGCGCGGACATACTGAAGATGCCGCATCATGGCTTAACATCTTATACAAAAGATGTCAATGCAACGGTGAACCCATCGCTTGGCATATCCACAAACGGCCTGAATATTACCGACACACTAAAAGCCTATCGCAAATATGGCGTTAAGCCCATCATTACGGTAAAAGGCACCGTCGTTGCCGTAACAAACGGCAGCATGTGGTATGTATGGCAGATTCCCAACAAAAAATAGGAATGTTACACAAAATTATATACTCTCGTGCCAGCATTCACCCCTTGCGCCTAATTCATATTTCCCGCGAAAACCCGTCCACTCAACATACCCATCGTCGTCCGAGACTACGGTTAAGCGTGTCGTCCAATCGTTCTCGATGCGCTGCTTCAGTGCGATTGCCGCGGGTTTTCGGCTGTTGTCCACTCGCAATACCCCGCTCGGCGCGCCCAACCATTTGCCGTCCGTATGATCCCATATGGTTACCGCATCGACCAGCGGGTGAGCGAATAGGGTGCCATACATTTCCATCAGTTCGCGGGCCTGGCGCGCTTCGCCGTCGGGCGTTGTCGGCCATTCTGGTACCTGCCAGTCGTTCAGGTCTCGGATAAACGCGGGCATGATGTAGCCGGAAACGAGCGTGTTTTCCGTGAAATGGATAGGTAGACCGAATGCCGAAAATCGATCCAAAACTTCATGAAGTTTGTCCAATCCCCAGTATCCCTGATGCTGATGCGACTGGATCCCAATCACATCGATGGGCACGCCCGCATCCAGGCATCCTTCAATCAGCAGCCGATATTCGTCCGACGTGTTGAAGTCGTTGAGCAGCAGCGTCGCGGATGGGTTCGCCTCGCGCGCCGCGGCGAATACCTCCTTGATCAGCTGGACGCGCCCGAGCATCTTGCACACGCGCGTGATGCCGTTATCATATTTGTCGAATATGGGCATGATTACCACTTCGTTGATCACATCCCAAATATCAATCACGCCTTTGAAATCCGACACCTCTCGGCGTATCCGATCCAGCTGCGCCTTCAGTATATCTTCATTAGACAATTCCATCAGCCACGGCGCCGTAACCGTGTGCCAGCACAGCGGATGCCCTTTTACGATAATGTTTTTCGAATTAAGCCACTTCGCAGCCTTCAGCAACTCTTGCGTTTGCGGCTTACCGCGTTCCGCTTCGAACCGTCCCCAATAGAATGGCAACGTGCCATAGTTGAATAATTCCAACCATTTTTCCATCCGATCGGTCAGCAGACCAAGCCTTGGATCGTCGTCAGCCGCGTTCACCAATTCGACGGCGTCGAATGCCCCGCAGCCGAATTTGAAATCATGGCTGACCTGCTTCACGTCGACAGCCTGTCGAGCGACAGGCATACCATCTTTGAACGTTAGCCGAATTCGTTTCGCCGCCATCTTATTTGCGTATGTGCTCATATTCATTCACCTTAATATTTATTCTTTTACTGAACCAATGCTCATGCCCGTCACGAAGTACTTCTGCAGGAATGGATAAACCACCAGTATTGGTACTGCCGATATAACGGTTATAGCTGATCGTATAGTAATAGGTGTGGTGGCTTGACGATCGGCCAACGCCGCCGTTGACGACATAGCCGCGTTGCTGCTGGCCTGGGTTGTGGCGAGTTTCATCTTCAGCAGGTATTGTAACGTGTGGAGTTTGGGCTTGCTGGCGTTGTACAGATGCGTGTCGAACCAGCTGTTCCATGCACCAACGGCGACGAACAGCGCCACAGTCGCCAGCACCGGAAGGCATAGCGGAAAGATGATCCGCCAGAATAGGAAGAAATCCCCAGCGCCGTCGATTCGAGCGGATTCGACCAACGCTTCCGGCAGCCCAGCTATGTATGTTCGTATGACGATCATATTAAAACAATATAACATTGTCGGTATAATATACACCCAGAACGATTTGGACAGGTTCAGCGTCTTGGAGATCAGCAGATAATTCGGTATCAGCCCGGCATTAACATACATGGTCATAACAAATACTGTGGTTATGAATTTGCGCAGCACATATTCTTTGCGCGATAGGGTGTATGAGAGCATGCTGGTCAGCACGATGTTCAGCACAGTTGTCAAGACAGTGCGCGCTACCGACACATAGAATGCGTTGTAAACGGTCTCATCAGCCAGCACACCCTGATAACTCATCAGCGAGAACACGCGCGGCCACAACGTGATTCCGCCGCGCAGCGCATCCGTGCCGTCGTTAAACGATATCGCAACCGTGTTGAGCACGGGATACAGTGTGATGATCATCATGAGCAGCATGAGCGCCGTATTCACCGTATGGAATACGACATCCCCTGGCCGCGCGATTTTGCGTCGGCGAGGCAGATTTCGACTGCTGAACGGCTGGGTCATTGCCATATGATCTATCCCTTCTACAACAATGTTGATTCGTCGAATCGTTTGGCCAGCGTGTTCGCGCCCAATAACAGCACTATCGATACGACGCTCTTGAACATTCCGGCGGCGACGGCGCGCGAGTAACGCCCCTGCGAGATACCGTATTTTAGAACATATATGTCTATAGTCTGCGACCAGTCGATCAGTAAGTTTTGGCCCATCAGGTATTGTATCTCAAAGCCAGCCTCCATGAGATGGCCTATATTCATAATCAGCAGCACAAAGAATGTCGCGCGGATGCCGGGCATCGTGACATTCAGCATCTTCCTGAACCGCCCCGCGCCGTCGATGGACGCGGCTTCATATAATGTCGGATCGATCGCAGCCATCGCCGCCAGATAGATGATGCTGTTCCAGCCGACTTCCTTCCACACGTTGATGATCCCGACCAGCCACCAGAAGTAGCGGCCTTCGCCCAGCCAAAACATTGGTCGTTTGATGATGTGCAATGCCTGCAGCGCCTGATTCACCGCGCCGTCAGTGGCGAACATGCTTTGCGATAACCCGACCACGATAACCCACGACAGGAAGTGGGGCAAGTATGTCACCGTCTGAACGGTACGTTTAAATGATGTCCAGCGGATTTCATTGAGGAACAGCGCGAGCATCACCGATGATACCGTGCCAAAGACCAGATTGATGAGGCTCATCGCGAGGGTATTGCGTATGGCGAAGTAGAATTCCTGCTGCTTGAATAACCATTGGAAATTCGCCCAGCCCACCCACTGGTTGTCGAATATTGCCTTCTGCGGTTTATAATCCATGAACGCTGTAATCCAACCCCACAGCGGCGCGTAGTTAAATAGCAGTATATACGCCAGCATGGGGACACTCATAAATGCCAGCTGACGCTGACGCGATAACTGACGCCAGAATGACGGCTGGCTAGCGCGCGTAACAGTTCGGGTGCCGACCATAACTACGCCTCCCGCACGTTAGTAAGATAGGATGGAAAGGAATGGGGAGCGCACAAGCGCTCCCCATTTCGACAAATCAGTCGCCCAGTTTGGCGTTCAGCTCGAGGATCATGGTGTGAACCTGCTCCTCAAATTCAGCCACGCCTCCGGCGTTATGCGTTTTGACAAATGTTTCCCAATTTGCGTCGAATTCGCCCGGCTTGCTCATGATCAATGCCGGCAAGTCACGCGCCTCGATGTCGCCGAGCTTAGCCGAAATATCCTGAATATCCGGGTATGGGTTGAAGTCAAACTGCCACACTGGATAATACGGCTCGTTCGGCTGGCCAGGGTTGGCAAATTCCGCGAATGTCTTTAACCCGTAGTGATTCAGGAAATCCTGATCATACGCGGACATCTGCTCAAAGTACAGTTCGGGCTGCGAACCAGGCGCCCAGCTATTGCCGTCGTCCATGGTGCCTTCGCGCTTGGGCGAGTTGTACCACCACTGGCGGGCGGTGTTGGCGTTGCGCCAGATGAGATCCTCGGCATTCTTCTTCTGCTCATCCGTCCTGCGGAAGCGGCCATTCTCATCTACGTAATAATCTTCGCCCTCGATACCCCAGTTGAGGATGGTCTGCCACTTCTCACTGAGCATCGTGTCGAACAGCTGTACCAGGAACTCCGGGTCTTTGGCATTCACGGAGATACCAAAGCCGCGGTTCACATTGATGATGGTCTGATCCAGGTAATGCTCCTCGATCGATTCGTCGAATACTATCGGCACGCCGACATAGGTATCCTCATCCTTGCCGGCGGTGCGCAGCGCGTTGACGGCGTTCTCATAGTTCCAGTATTGGTCGAACATCGCAACGACGCGTCCGGTTGAAATCTTCGCAATATACTGGTCGAAATTCTGCACGAACGTATCCTGCTCGATCAATCCGGCGTTGAACGCGTCGTTCAAGGTCTGCCAATACTGCTTGGCGTAATCCTTGCTGTGATAGCGATCGACCTTATAGTCCTCATCCCAGTGCACGAATACGTCGCCGTCATTGGGATGGCCCATCAGATGCTGTACGGGATTGCGCAGACAGAAGTTGCGCCAGCCATCGGTGAGGACTTCAAACCCCGATACGGGCAGCCCGTCCGCAGTCGTCGGGTTTGCCGCGACATACCGCGAGATCAGGTCGAAGTATTGATCCAGCGTCTTGATCGTAGGATAGCCGTCCCACGCCAAAACCTTCTTTTGAATCCAAAAGGCAGGCCCGTTGATGTAGTTGATGATCTCATCGTTATATATCCTGCCATAACTGGGCATGACATAGAGGCCGCCGTCCGGCATTATCAGCCGCTTGAGGTAAGGCTCGTAATGCGCCCACAGAGTGGGAGTTTTTTCAGGCGTAATGTAGTCGAGGAGATTGATATGCGCGCCGGCCGCGATCAGCGTCTCCGCGCTGTTCGAGCCGCATATCACATCCGCATAGTCCTGCCCCGCGATCTTGATGCCCAGCGTCTCATCCAGATCGCCCGCCAGGAACTCGAACTCGAACTTGACGCCCAGCTCCTGCTCAATCAGTTTGTAGATCTTGTTGTCGCTCGTGGGCTGGTCCATCGCGTCGGCGATGAATACCGTGACGGTTCGAACCGCGTCCGCGGCCTGCGCCGTGCCCAAAGCCGCCGTGAGCGACAGCACCATCGCCGCACACAGCACAACTGCCAGCCATTTCTTCCTCATTGTGAATCCCCTTTCAGTCCTTACAGTTATTGGAATCTAGTAAAATCATTGTAACACAGCGCCGTATTTTTGTCTATATCGTTTTCGGAATCCATCAACTATTATAACATCATCATCGCATCCCCGAACGAATAAAACCTGTACCCTTCCTCGACCGCCGTTTGGTACGCGCCCAGCACCGCCTCCCGCGACCAGAACGCGCTGACCAGCATGAGCAGCGTCGATTGAGGCAGATGGAAGTTGGTCACCAGCGCATCCACAGCCTTAAATTTATACCCCGGTGTAATGAATATGCTGGTCCATCCGGTTGACGCGGATAGGATGCCGGATTCGTCGGCGGCGGATTCGAGCACACGCACGGAGGTTGTGCCAACACAGAACGCTCGATGGCCGTTTAGTCTGGCGTTGTTGATGCGCCGCGCGGCATCGTCGGTCAATTCATAATACTCGGCGTGCATCTCGTGCGATTCGACATTATCCGCCGACACGGGGCGAAACGTGCCCAAGCCCACGTGCAGCAAAACGCGGACGATGTCCACACCCTTATCCTCAATACGCCGCAGGAGTTCCGGCGTGAAGTGCAGTCCGGCGGTCGGCGCCGCTGCGGAACCCGTGCGCGCGGCGTACACGGTCTGATAACGCTCCGGATCGGCCAGCTTCTCGCGAATGTACGGCGGCAGGGGCATACGGCCTAGGCGTTCGAGCAGCGACTCGAACGCGGGGTTTGTCGATTTATCCCAGTCGAATTCGACCAGGCGCGCGCCGCCTTCGGCACGCGCTTCTATTTTGGCGGTAAGGATGCCCTCGCCAAATTCCACGCGCACGCCTTCGGCCAGACGCGCGCCGGGATGAACCAACGCTTCCCAGCTCGTGAGCGTCAGCCGTTTGAGCAGCAGGAATTCGACCGCGCCGCCCGTGCCAGCCTTGCGGCCCAGCAGCCGCGCGGGTAACACGCGCGTATCATTGATCACCAGCGCGTCGCCGGGTTCCAGATAATCCGTCAAATCGCGGAATACGCGATGCTCAATCGCGCCCGTATTCCGGCGGCAAACCATCAACCGCGACGCGTCGCGCGGTTCGACGGGCGTCTGGGCGATCCGGCCGGGCGGGAGCTCGTATGAGAATTCGTCTGTGCGCATCAAAGCACCATCATAATAATTATATTTTAATGGGCAACCCGTTTTCACGTATCAGGATCAGCATACATCGCGGCGGGGCGGCAGTGCGATAAAGCGAATCCATCAAGCACAGCTGAGTTATGAACGAAGCATACCACAACCTCACGCTGTTGTCAAGCAAAAAAACAACATAATTTTGTGGGAAACATTCCCAAAATTTGTCATTCTTACTACATCGGCAGACTAAGCTGTTCGCCGGGCTTAGCGATGTCGTTTGACGCTGCGGGCGCGGCGGATTCAGGCTGGTTGATACCCAGATGCTTGTATGCGGCGGGCAGTGCGATGCGTCCTCTTGGTGTCCGGGCGATAAAGCCCATCTGCATCAGGAATGGCTCGTAAACATCCTCGATCGTGCCGGGGTCCTCGCCTGTAGCCGCGCCGAGGGTATCCAAACCGACGGGACCGCCGCCGAACTTGGTAATCATCGCATCCAGCATAGCGCGATCCACCCTATCCAGGCCTAACTCGTCGATGGCCTGAAGCGCCAGCGCATCCTGGGCGATGGTCTGCGTTATGATTCCATGCGCGACCACTTGAGCGTAATCGCGGACACGGCGCAGCAATCGGTTCGCAATTCGCGGCGTACCCCGGCTGCGGCGCGCAATCTCGGCGATGCCGTCCGGTTCGGCGCGGACGTTTAACGCTTTAGCGGCGTTAGTCAGTATGGTGCATAACTCCGTCTGGGTGTACAACTCCAGCCGGAACATGATGCCGAATCGATCCCGCAGCGGCGCGGTCAGCAGCCCGGCGCGTGTCGTCGCGCCGACCAGCGTGAATCGCGGCAGATCCAACCGGATGGATTTCGCGCTGGGGCCCTTTCCGATCATGATGTCCAGGCCGAAATCCTCCATCGCGGGGTACAGGACTTCCTCGACGACGCGCGGCATGCGGTGGATCTCATCGATGAATAGCACGTCGCCCGCGGTCAGGTTCGTCAGGATGGATGCCAGGTCGCCGGGCCGCTCGATCGCCGGGCCGGATGTGATGCGGATGCTGCGGCCCATCTCAGCCGCGATGATGTTGGCCAGCGTGGTCTTGCCCAAACCCGGCGGGCCGTACAGCAGTATGTGATCCAGCGGGTCATGGCGGCAAAGGGCGGCCTGCAGGTATATGGTCAGGCTGGCCTTAATAGGCTCCTGACCGATATAATTCGACAGTGTACGCGGGCGCAGACTGCGGTCTACCTCGGCATCCTCGTCGCGGTAGCCGGGGTTTAGGATTCTATCGTCATGAACATCCGGCATGCGGTTTCCCCCTATCCGGTTTACGATTATTCTTAATAATTACTCTTCATAATTATGCGTTGATACGTTTTAACGCGCGCAGTATTAATTCTTCTGACTTCATGTCGGCGGCGGCGTTGCCGTCGCACGCGCGCGCTACGGCGCGTTGAGCCTCGGACGCTGAATAACCCAGCGACATAAGCCCCGCTATGGCTTCGCGTTCAGCGCTGTCGCCCATGAACGCTACGGCGCTGCCAGCGGCCGCATCGTCGCCAGAGAGCGGCGCGAGCTTATCCTTCAGGTCGAGTATCACGCGCTGGGCGGTTTTCTTACCCACACCGGGCGCGCGGGCGATGGCGGCCGCGTCGGATAACGTGATCGCGCGGTTCAATTCTGGCACGGTCATGGTGGACAGCATCGCCAACGCGGTGCGCGCACCGATGCCGCTGACTGTACGCAGCAGGTCGAACATGCCGCGTTCCTCCGACGTTATGAACCCATAAAGGTCCATGCCGTCCTCCTTGACGATCATCCGCGTTTGAACCCGGATGGTCTCGCCGGCGGCGGGCAGCGAGGCCAGCGTCTGGTTGGAACAGGCCACCAGGAATCCCACCCCGCCGACGTTCACGATCAGCTCGCCGCTGGTTCGTTTCTCGGCCAGGCAGCCCTCGAGAAAGGCGATCATAGCTTAACCCACCTATATATATAATATACAAAAACCCCGTGTGCGTGACGGTACCTTTATCACTTTATCCTGAATTCGTCGGCGGCCTTCATCGTATGCGCGTGAGTTATGGCCACTGCCAGTGCGTCGGCGGCGTCGTCCGGTTTGGGAATTTCGGTAAGATTCAACAGAACGCGGACCATCCATTGCATCTGCTGTTTGTCGGCCTTGCCGTATCCGGTGGTGGCCTGCTTTACCTGCATGGGCGTGTACTCGAATAATTCCGCCGTATGCCGAGCCGCCGCGACGAGTGCGACCCCACGCGCCGCGCCGACAGCCATAGCGGTAGTAACATTCTTGCTAAAGAATAATTCCTCAAACGCAATAGCTTCAGGCGAATAACGTTCAAGCAGCCCGATAACGCCCGAGAATAGCAGGTTCAGCCGATCAGGGGTGCGCTGGCTGGGCTTCGTGATCAGCGCGCCGTAATCGATCACGTGGTGATGGCTGCCGTCCGTCGAGATAATCCCCCAGCCCATCGTGGCCAGGCCGGGATCGATGCCGAGTATTGTCAAATTGCCTCCGATTTGCCTCCGTAATGCCGCGCGGTTCGCGGCGTCCACGGCATGCATTATAACATAGACGACGGCGGGATGCAAAGCGGTGAAGCAATTGTGTTCTATATGAGTTGTGTATAATATGGGTTGTGTGCTATACTTGGTAATCGATCATTTGTCGCCGGAATTTAGGAGGATAACATTATGCCACAATATTCCGTATTCACCAAACCCTGGAAAACAGTTTCGACGGATGAGCTAATCGGCATCGTGAAGGATTTGGGTTACGACGCCATCGAGTTTCCACTGCGCGAGGGCTATCAGGTCACGCCGGACGAAGCCGAGGCGAAGCTGCCCGCGTTCACCCAGCGGCTGAAGGACAGCGGCATCCGCATCGACGACGTCGCGTCCGGCACGTCGGAGAATATCTTCGCGGCATGCGCGGCCAGCGGCATACCCATGATCCGCATCATGTTCATGCCGCCCAGGTCGGAGGACTACCTCGCGCAGGAGGCCAAATTTCTGAAGGAATTGGATGGTCTCATACCCCTGTGCGAGAAGTACGGCGTCAAGATCGGCCTGCAGGAGCACTGCGGCAACGGGCCATCCACCGTGGCCGACATGATGCGCATCGTCGGGCGGTACGATCCCAAACACATCGGCGCGATATGGGATGCGGCGCATTCGGGCCTGGCCGGGGAGCAGTGTGAACAGGCCATCGATCTGGCCTGGAGCCACCTATGCCTGGTCAACTTCAAGAACGCGCGCTACCAGTTCATGGGCCGCGCGCCAACAGGCGAAGCGGAGTTCCAGCCGTTCTTCTGCCCCGGCGCGGACGGGCAATGCTCATGGCCGCGCGCCGTGAAGCACTTGAAGGCGAAGGGTTATCCCGGTACATGGTGCATGCCCGCCGAGTACTCCGAGACGCGCGACAACAAGGAGATTGAGTATTGCAAGACGGACCTGGCGTGGCTGAAGAGCCTCGTCGAATCATAATGTTTTATAATGTTTCATAACTTTTCCGAAAAAACCCCGGACACCCCTTGCGCTTTTTACAAAAATCGGTTATACTGACAACAATCACGCACTTGCGCTGATTGGTCTGGTCGTGCCTAAACGCGCTGGAAAACCCTCCCAGTAATGGGATCGAGCGGCGCGGGGTTTCGGATCAAGATGAAGCGCAAGGTGGTAATAAAACGATAGGGAGGCACAGTATGGCAGTTATTTCCATGAAGCAACTGCTGGAGGCTGGTGTGCACTTCGGACACCAGACGCGGCGCTGGAACCCCAAGATGGCTCCGTACATCTTCACCGAGCGCAACGGCATCTACATCATCGACCTGCAGAAAACCGTCCGCAAGATCGACGAGGCTTATCTGTTCATGCGCGATATCGCCATGGAGGGCAAGTCGGTTCTCTTCGTGGGCACCAAGAAACAGGCGCAGGAATCCATCGAGCAGGAAGCCAAGCGCTGCAACATGTACTATGTGAATAAGCGCTGGCTGGGCGGCATGCTGACCAATTTCCGCACCATCCGCACCAGGGTGGATCGCCTCAACCGCATCGACCAGATGGAAAAGACGGGCCAGTTTGACGTACTGCCCAAGAAGGAAGTCATCAAGCTGCAGCACGAGCGCGAGAAGTTAGAGGGGAACCTGGGCGGCATCCGCGAGATGAAGAAGCTCCCCGGCGCGCTGTTCGTGGTCGATCCGCGCCAGGAGGCTATAGCGGTATCCGAGGCCAGAATCCTCAAGATCCCGATCGTGGCCATCGTCGATACCAACTGCGATCCGGATGAAGTCGACCACATCATCCCAGGCAACGACGACGCCATCCGCGCGGTCAAGCTGATCGCGGGCAAGATGGCCGACGCCGTGCTGGAAGGCAAACAGGGCGAACAGATGGAGCCGGACGAATTCGCGGCTGGTCTGTAAGCCATAAAGATAACATAAGGATAACATAAAGATAGCTTATCGCTAAGGAGGATTGAGGCCTATGGAAATAACCAGTGCAATGGTGAAGGAATTGCGCGAGCGCACCGGCGCGGGCATACTGGACTGCAAGAAGGCGCTGACCGAGACCGACGGCGATGCTGATAAGGCGATAGCGATATTGCGTGAGAAGGGCCTGGCCGCCGCCGCCAAGAAAGCGGGACGCATCGCAGCCGAGGGCGTGGTCGACGCGTACATTCATATGAATGGCAAGATCGGCGTTCTGGTCGAGGTCAACTGCGAGACGGATTTCGTGGCCAAGACGGACGCGTTCAAGGCGCTCGTGCACGACATCGCGCTGCAGATTGCCGCCGCAAACCCGCAGTACCTCGACAAATCCGAGGTGTCGCAGGAAGCATTGGATCAGGAAAAGGAAATCCTCCGCGCTCAAGCGCTCAACGAAGGCAAGCCAGAAAAGATCATCGATAAGATGGTCGAAGGCCGGATAGAGAAGTATTATGTCGATAACTGTCTGCTGGAGCAGCCCTTTGTAAAGGATCCCTCCAAGACGGTCAAAGGCATGATCGCAGAGGCGACGGGTTCGATCGGCGAAAAGATCAGCGTGCGCCGCTTCGTCCGCTACGAGCGCGGCGAAGGCCTGCAAAAGCGTGAGGACGATTTCGCAGCCGAGGTCATGAAGCAAGCCGGGCAGATTTAGTCGAATTAGTCCGCATTATGGTGTAAAATTATCCCCCGCTAAAACGTCGCTGTTTTAGCGGGGTTAATAATTATTTACTAATAACCTTCCCTGGATTCAGTATGCCCGCCTGATCGAACACCGCCTTGATGCCGCGCATCAGTTGGATCGGGGTATCGCCCAGCGATTCGCGCAGATATTCCCGCTTGGCGTGCCCGACACCGTGTTCGCCGGAAACCTGACCGCCCAGCTCACGCGCGGCTGCGTACAGCACGTCCATGGCAGCCTGGCGTTTGACATGCCAGACGTCGTCGGTAAGGTTATCCTTGCATACATAGATGTGCAGGTTGCCGTCCCCGGCGTGGCCGAACGAGCGCACCCTCACGCCGAGTTCCCGCCCGACGCGTACACTCTCGCGGATGAACACAGCCACCTGGTCGCGCGGCACCACCACGTCACATTCATCCATGGACGGCGTGCTGCTGCTGATGGCCTCGAGGAATGCCCCGCGCGCATTCCAAATGGACTGCTTGCGCTCGTCAGTGTCGGCCAGGAGCACGTCGGACGCGCCCAAATCCAGCAGCAGGTCGGTCAGAGTAGCCAGCGTCGGTTCGAGCGCGGCGCGGGACGGTCCGTCCAGACGGATCAACAGGCATGCGTTTGCACGCGGATTGGGGAAGGGTTTGCCCAGGTACCGCTCGGCGGCGTCGATGACCTCCTTCTCCATGAATTCGACGGCGGTCGGATTGCCGGATTTGAGCACGGACGGCACGGCCTCGACGCATGCCGATAGGTCGTCGAACAGCGCCATCGCTGAGAGATTCACGGCGGGCTCCGGCACTAGCTTCAGCCATAGCTTGGTGACGACGGCCAGCGTTCCTTCTGAACCTATCATCAAATCCAGCAGGCTGTAGCCGCTGGAGTTCTTCGCGACCTTGCCTCCCAGCATCAACACTTCACCGCTGGGCAGCACGACCTCCATGCCCATGACGTAATCGCGCGTTACCCCAAACCGCACCGCGCGCATGCCGCCCGCGTTGGTCATGGCGTTGCCGCCTAGTGTCGCGGTCTTTTCGCCGGGGTCCGGCGGGTAGAATAGGCCCGTACCCTCCAGCGCCTTCGTGAAGTCCATCAGCAGCAAGCCCGCCTCGACGACAGCCACAGCATTGTGCGTATCAATCTCCAGCACGTGGTTCATGCGCTCGGTGGATAACAGAACGCCACCGACGGTGGGGACGCAACCCCCGCACAAACCCGTGCCCGCGCCGCGCGTAGTGACAGGCAGCCGCCGCTCACTGCAGTACTTCAAAATGGCGCTGACCTCGTCGGTAGTCAGCGGCAGCAGTACAACGTCCGGTTTGTACCGACCGTACTCGGTCATCTCGTCGCGCTCGTAATCCTCGATGATCGCATCGCCGAACAGCGCGCGTTCGTGCAGCAGTTCTTGGAAAAACGCAATATCCGCCGTCGTGACAGGGTTCAGCAGGGTTGAATAATTATTCATTACAATGATCCCTCCAACGGCGATAGCGGCAGTGGTTCCCCGCGTTTCAGTGATTCAATCATAAATGGTACTATATTATACAAGTCACCGACGATACCCACATGCGCCATCTTTAAGATCGTCGCGTCCGGGTCGGTGTTGACGGCGACAATCCGTTCGCTGCCATCCATCCCCGCCGCGAACTGAACCGAACCGCTGATCCCAAATGTGAGGATCAGCTTTGGACGCACGGTTCTTCCCGACAATCCAATCTGGCGGAGGTTGGATGCCCAGCCCTTCTCGGCCAGCGGACGCGATACCGCGAACTCGCCGCCCAAAAGCGCCGCCAATTCTTGGATCATCGCCAGGTCGGATTCCTTGCGGATGCCGCGCCCGGCGGCGACGATCAGCTCGGCTTCTGAAATGTTCAACGCCTTAGGTACGGGTTTCACATCGATCAAGCGTGACAGCGAACCGCTGACGCCTTTGGGTATCCGCCGTCGGATGATCTCACCGCGCGGTTCCGACGAGCGTTCCGGCGCGTCCATCACCTTGTAACGCACCGTCGCGAATTGTGGGCGGGTATTCGGCGTGACGATCCGCGCCATGATGTTCCCGCCGAACGCCGGGCGCGTCTGAATCAAGCCGCCGTCCTCGCGCAAGTCGAGGCGCGTACAATCCGCCGTCAACCCCGAGTGGAACCGAACCGCCGTCCGCGGCGCGAGGGAGCGTCCCAACGCCGTCGCGCCAACCAGCACGACCGACGGCTTTATAAACTGGATGCAATCCTCCAGGCATGACGCAAACGCGTCCGCTCTAAAGAATCCCAACGCCGGATCGTCGTACACGTACACCGCGTCCGCGCCATAATGCCGCAGCTCTTCGGCACAATGGCCTACATTCTCCCCTAATACGACGGCGTTCACTTGCTGCGGCACGGTCTTGACCAACGCGCGGGCCTTGCCTAACAATTCCAGCGACACGGGATGCAGCCGTCCACCCTGCTGCTCGGCGAATACCAGAATGCCTTGCCATTGTTTCAGGTCGGATGGCGGGGCTTTGGGTTCCAGCGCGAGTATGGCCTGTTCGGGGCACGCCTTCACGCACAGCCCGCACGCCCGGCACGCGGCGGTCAGTTGGGCCTTACTATTCTGTATAATTATACCGTCGAAGGGGCACTTAGCCACGCACTGTCCGCACCCCGTGCACTTGCGCTCCAGCACTACGATTTGAGGCATCGGCTACGCCCCCTTCCGCGCGGTTAGTTGGTTAACTTGGATGAACTTCTCTCGCCGCAGCCAGTCCATCAGCCGGGACGCGCTGTCGGAACCCGCCCATAATTCGCGCGCGGACTCGCGCTCCGGCGGGAATATCTTCTCAACCTGGGTCGGACTGCCCGATAGCCCGTAGTGTTCCGCATTCGTGTCCGGCAGGTTATCCAGCGTGATGGTGGCGACGGGCCAATCCTTCACAACCTTACGGCGTTTGAGCGATGGCAGACGCGGCGTGTAGATATCCTGTTCGACGGTAACCAGGCAAGGGAATGGCATCCACACCGTTTCGACAACATCCTGCAGCTGTTGCTCGACGCGCACGCTGCCGCCATCCACCGTGAGTGAACTGGCCCACGCCGCGTGCGGGATCTTCAGATGCTCGGCCATCGCAGGACCGACCTGCGCCGTATCGCCGTCCGTGGTCTGCCGCCCGCACAGTATCAGGTCGAAATCTCCTATCGAGCGCACCGCCTGCGCCAGCGTGTAGCTGGTTGCCAGCACATCCGCGCCGCCCATGCGCCTATCCGACAGCAGATACCCCGCGTCCGCGCCCATCCAGTATGCCTCGCGGATTATGTCGGCGGCCTGCGGCGGGCCCATCGTCCCGACCGTCACACGCGCGCCGTCGGATTCCTTGAGCCGTAAGGCCGCCTCCAGCGCAAACAGGTCGTACGGATTCATCTTGCTCTCGACGCCCTGCCGAATCAGGACACCCGTCGAATCATCCACACGCACGTTGGATGTGGCGGGCACTTGCTTAATGCATACAAATATTTCCATAAGCACCGTACTCATTCATAATGAAGGCTGGAAAGGCTGACGCCTTCCCAGCCTTGCCTTAATTTACCTGATTGTTACTTTCCTAAGAACGCGTTGAGCTGGCTCTGCGCCTCGGCGATGACGTCACGGATGCCCGCGTCCTCCAGTTCCTTGATGATCTGCGGGAACACGACCGCCGGATCGGATGTGCCCGTCTGCATCTCGGCCCAGTACATTTCCTTGATGGCCATGGCCGCATTCACCTGCGCCTGTACGGGCGTGTAGTCGAATGCAAAGCCCAGTGCCGTCGAGGTCACGGCTTCGCTGTAGCCGGCCCAGACGACCTGCCACATATTCGGGTCGGCCGGAACGGACGGGAATGGCGAGGCTTCTACCGCGCTGTTGGAATACGACGCCTGGGTGTACGCCCAAGGCGAGTAATTCTCGCTGCCCTGCTTGAGCTTGGTGACGGTGCCATCCTCGTTGGCTGTGTAATGGACGTCCTGCAAGCCGTAGCGCATCATATTGCGGTAGGTGCGGTTGAGGTTGGCGTATTCGAGAATCTTCAATGATTCTTCAACATGGTTGCTGGCGGCGCTGATGGCCAGCAGCGAACCCTGCAGCGAGTAGGTGGACAGGAACGGCCCATCATAACGCGAGATGGCCGAGGCCTTCTGCCGCGCGTTGGACCAGATGGAATCCGCGCCGTAGAATCCCTGGCCCGACTGGATCACACCACGTGACGCGCGGCCCAGCGACTGGGTAACGGCGGCATCCGGATTGATGAAGCCCGCCTCATACCAGCGGCGGATCGTGGACACGCGCTCGATGAATTCAGGCATCTCAAACGCCAGGTACACGGTGCCCTCATTCTCGGTGCCGATATCGTTGTATGACAGCGATATCATGGAGTCCTCATTGATCCAATCCATGAAGTTGCTCCAGGATGTTATGCCGCCCCTGGGTTCCTTGATCGGGTAATCATTCGGGAAGTCCGCCTTGTACTGCGCCAGGAACGGCTCGATCGCGTCGAACGTCATATTCGGCAGGATCTCAAAGCCCTTCTCCGTGACGAAGTAATCGATGTCGATGATCCAGAATACCTCTATGCCGTAGTCCTTCATGACCGGAACGGCGTACAGGCCTTCCTGCCCATCCACGTTCACATATGAACCCTGCCAGAGCATGTCCGGCATGCTGGCCCACAGATCGGGCGTCAGTTCTTGGACGAGGCCGTCGATGTTCTTGAACATGCCGTCGTACACGTTCATGTTAAAGTCGTTGTACCAACCGTTGGTCGTGAACGCGATGTCGAAGTATTCGCCCGCGCTCATCGCCAGACGGATCTGGTCGTTGGTCATGTACGTGCACTGGATTGTGATGCCCAGCGCTTCCGCCGACAGCTTGTTCAGCTCCGCCTCAACCATCGCCTGGTCGGTCGGCGCGGTGGTGTCGGTGCCCATCCACCAGATGAGGTTGACGGGGTTGGCCGAGGCCTGGGCAAACGAGACGCCGCACATCACCAGCGCGAGCGTCAGCAGGATGGGGATCAATCGCTTCATAGTTACTACCTCCTGAGAATTGTTATATCCCTTAACGGCTATAGGCCGTCAAGTATTCGTACGTCAACCTTTAACCGCGCCTATCGTCAGGCCTGATATAAAGTATTTCTGGAAAAATGGATACGAGCATGCGATCGGCAGCACCGCGACCACCACGATCGCCATGCGCATCGTCTCGCTGGGCAGATCCTTCGACGAATCCGCGCTCATGTATGCCGCGGCCTTGGTCAGGAAGTCGATGCCGCGCTCGATCATCACCAGCATGAATTGCAATGTATACAGCTGCGGGTGGGTGCTGCGGATATACAGCAGCGCTTGGTACCAATCATTCCAGTATGCGAATGTGAGGAACAGCCCGATCGTCGCAATACCCGGCAGCGATATCGGCAGCACCAGCCTTAGGTATATCGAAAACTGGGACGCGCCGTCGATCTTACCGGACTCGATGATCGAATCCGGCACCGAGGTCTGGAAGAACGTCCGCAGTATGATCGTGTAGAATGTCGAGCAAGCCAGCGGCAGTATCAGCGCGAAGTATGAATTCATCAGCCCGAACAGCTGGGTATTCACGACATATGTCGAAACCAGGCCGCCGGAGAACAGCATCGGGATGAATATATATACGGTAAAGAATCCGCGCGCAAAATAGTTCCGGCGCGAGAGCACATACCCCATCGTGCTGGTGAGGATCAGCCCAAGCGCGGTGCCAGCCAGCGTGACACCCAGCGAATTAAGGAACGCGCGAACCACCTGCGCATTCATCGCCCACAGATATTTGTATGCCGACACACCCCACGACAGCGGCACGAAGCTGTAGCCGATCTGATTGATCGAGGCTTCCGACGAAAATGAAATGATGATAACGAATACCAACGGCGCGACCGTGATCACAGCAAGGAGTATAAACAGTATCGAAAACAACGCGTTTGCCAGTGGATTCACGCGCATGAACCGCCGAGCGCCGTCGTGGGCGGGCCTGATTGGGCTGTCAAATGCCGCGGGTTCAGTCTGCATACTGTATTACTCCTTCCTAAAAGAATGCGCTGTCGGGGTCGATCTTTTTTACGACAGCGTTTGCGGTTAACAACGTCAGACAACCCAGCACGGACTGCAGCAAGCCCGCCGCCGACGCATAGGTATACTGAGGCTTGCCACCCGCCGCGAATAGGCTGTTGTACACGTACACGTCGATCGTCAGGAACACGCTCGTCAGTGAGTTCGAATTCTGCGTCGTGCGGTAGAACAGCCCAAAGTCCGAGTTGAATATCCTGCCGACGGCCATTATCACCATGATCGACATGATCGGGCGCAGCAGCGGCAGCGTGATGTAGCGCACCTGCTGGGATTTATTAGCGCCGTCGATCACGGCGGCCTCATAGAGCGCGCCGTCGATGCCGTTGATGGCGGCCAGGTACACGACCATGCCGTAGCCGACGGTTTTCCACAGCTGCATGAATACGAGGAGGTATGGCCAGTATTGCGGCGACTGATACCAGAATATGGGTGCGCCGCCGCTGGCCTTGATCAGTCCATTCGCCAAACCCTTATCGGTGGATAAGAATGCAAACACGAAGTACCCGACGACCACCCACGACAAAAAGTGCGGCAGGAACATAGCCGTCTGGCACACGCGCCGCAGTTTCGCGGAGTACAGTTCGCTGATCATGATCGCCAATGCGACGGGGATTACGACGCCTAGCACGATGAATATTGCATTATAACCGATGGTGTTCTTGAAAATTATCGCCGCATATTTGGTTTTGAATAGGTACATGAAATTTTCAAACCCGACCCACTTGCTATTGACCAGCAGGCTGTAAATGAATCCCTTGCCAGCCGCGACGCGGTAATTCTTGAACGCGATGATCACGCCGAACATGGGCAGGTAACAGAAGCACAGATACCACACCGCCGTCGGCAGCGACAGCAGGAATAGTTGAGCGTCGTCCTGGGTTATATGTAAACGGCGTCTGCGCTTCATGCCCGCACCTCTCGCTATAATACTTCTGTATTATATTATGATTTCGACAGGAATTCCACGTTTCCTGCAGAATACATGACAGTATTTATTGGGAGTTTTCGTTGCTAACTTTACAACGCCGTTCGAAACGGGGGATAATTCAGTGTCAATAACCATTCGGCGGATGGAGCGAACCGATCTGCCCGGCGTTACCCGCATATGGAATGCCAGCGTCAACGCGCGCGAGGTGGTTTACGCGCCGATGGATCATGCGCGCTATGAATCGATATTCTTATCCAACCCCAATTATGACCCGGCCTTTTCCCTCGTCGCGGAGAAGGACAGTGCCATCGTTGGATTCATAAATGGTATAACCAAGAAAGTATTCCTGCCCAAGGAGCATGACGGGAATACCCCCGGCTATATAACCTGTATATTTGTAGACAAATCCGTGCGTGGTCAAGGCCTCGGAACCGCGCTGCTGAACGCCTTGCTGGATGCGTTCCGGCGGGCGGGCAAGACGTCCGCCGTCTGTTCGGGCGGCAATCCCATCAACCTGGACTGGATCGTGCCTGGCACGCCCGGTCACGACCACAACAACGCGCCGGGTGTGGACGAGGATTGTGCGGGGCATGGCTTCCTATTATATAGCGGTTTTGCAGATGCCTACCGCGAGGTCGCAATGTATCTGAATCTGGCAGAATACCGCGCGCCCGATAATCTTGACGAACTGCAGATCAAACTGCGCGGCGATGGCATCGAGACCGGACGCTACGATCCCGCGCTGGGCTATGATTACGACGGTATGTGCGACCGCGTAGGCAGCGAGTATTGGCGCAAGGTGCTGCGCGACGAGTGCGCTGCCGACCATCCCAGACCCATACTGGCCGCAACCCACGAGGGCAGGATCGTCGGGTTCACTGGGCCAGTTGATAAACAACCCAGCGGCCGTGGCTGGTTCACGGGGATATGCACTGATCCGCTGTACGAGCGACGCGGCATCGCGACGGTGCTATTCAACCTGCTGATGCAGGAATTCATCGCGGAAGGCGCGGCGTTCAGCACGCTGTTCACCGGGGACGACAACCACGCTCAACGGTTGTACGCGCGAACGGGATTCCGCGTGGCTCGCAGATTCGTTATAATGAAACGGGAGTTGGAGTGATTATAATGCCAGAACAGACTAAAACCATAATGGCCGTCGGCGCGCATACCGGGGATTCGCAGCTCACCTGCGGCATGCTGCTGGCCAAGCACGCCATGCGCGGCGACCGGGTGATCCTGCTGGACTTGACCGCGGGCGAACGCGGCGCTCCTCCAAGCATGAATGTGGATGAATTCCGCGCGAAAAACGCCGCCGACGCCGAGCTATTCGCACAAACCATCGGCGGTGAGAGCATCGTATTCGACACGCCCGACGGCGAGCTTTACCCTTCGCAGGCATTGGAGCTGAAGCTGGCGCGAACTATGCGCGAAAAGCAGGTAACCAACGTCCTGTTCCACTGGCAGAACAGCATCCACAAGGATCACACGGCGGCGCATGTCATCACGCAGAACGCCGTATTCTACGCGTCGCTGCCCACGTTCCCCAGCGACCTGCCGCCCGCGCCGATAGGCCGCTGCATGTTCGCGGAGAATTGGGAGGACGCCGAGGAGTTCAAGCCATACTATTATTTTGATGTAACGGACGCGTTCCCGTTGTGGAAGGATGCGATCAAACACCTGTGGCTCGCCGAGCATTCGACATCGTTCAAGTATTTGCGATATTATGAAGCGCTGAGCATCGTGCGCGGCGCGATCATACACGCCGACCACGCGACGGCATTCGCAACGACAGACTTTGGCAAACGCCAGACATTGGACGTATTATGACAAATAGAGCGCATGTGTTGAGCGGCCTGGATAACCTTAATTCCGTTGACGCGTTGTTGAAAAGCAAACGCGTCGGCCTGATGACCAACCAGACGGGTATCAGCCATCGGCTGCACAGCGCGGTCGATATAATCCATAACGATTATAAGCTTACAGCGCTGTTCGCATGTGAACATGGCGTGCGCGGCAGCGAACAGGCTGGCGCGGAGTTCGATTCGTACGTCGACGCGGAGACGGGCGTGCCCGTTTTCAGCACATATGCCGCGCCGGATCATCGGCTTACAGGTGAGATGCTGGAGGCGTTCGACGTGTTCGTGTTCGACATGCAGGATGTCGGGGCACGATTCTTTACATATTTATACTCGTTATCATATGCGATGGAGTCTTGCGCGGGAGCGGGCAAGCCCATGGTCGTGTTGGATCGCATCAACCCCATCGGCGGTGAAAAGTGCGAAGGAACCATACTCGATCCGGCCTTCCGCTCGTTCGTCGGGGATTATGAATTGCCCACGCGCACGGGCCTGACCATCGGCGAATACGCGCGCTATGTCAAGGATTACCTGAAACTGGATTTGGATCTAACCGTCGTTCCCATCCAAGGCTGGAAACGCTCGATGTACCTGGATGACACCGACCTGCCCTGGGTCGCGCCGTCGCCGAACTGCGCGTCGTTCGCGGCTGCGATGGTTTACTCCGGCACGTGTATATTCGAGGGCACGAACGTATCCGAAGGGCGCGGTACCACCCAGCCATTTGAACTGATCGGCGCGCCGTGGATCGACAGCCGCGAACTGGAGCGGCGTATGAACGCGTTCAACTTGCCCGGCGTGTGGTTCAGACGCGCGGCGTTTTCACCCATGTTCAGCAAGCACACGGGGAAACTCTGCCATGGTGTGCAGGTTCACATCCTCGACAGGGATCGCGCGAACATATGCCACGCCGGATTGAAGCTGATGGAGACTATCCGCTTGCTGCATCCGCAGGAATTCCAGTACACGAATTACCGCGAACGGTTTACCGTCGATTCGCTGCTAGGCACCGACAAAATCCGCACCAACGCGCTGACCGCAGACGAAGCTGCCGAGGCGTTCGCGCCGCAGCTTAGCGCGTTTCAGGAGATGTCGCGGCCATACCGACTATATTAACATAAACTAACCAGCCATAGCTTCGCGCATCCGGTTTGGGTAATTGGTTATAATCGATCCGCTATCCACCATCGTTTGCAGACGCGCCATGTCTGCGGATTCGTTCACCGTCCACAGGTTTAACTCGATGCCGAGTGCTTTGCAGCGCGCGGCCAGCTCGGGTTCATAGTAAAGCAGCAGGTAATGCAGGTTCAGCGCGTCCGCACCGCATGATTTGGCGTATTCCTCGGCCCGGTACAGCGGCTGGGAGTACAGCAGTCCCGCGTATATATCGGGCGCGAGGCGTTTGCACAATGCAATCGACAGGTGGTTGAATGAGGAGAGCTGCACCTGCTCAACCATACCCATATCCCGTACGAGCTGTATCACCTTCGCCTCCAGTCCGGGATATGGGTTGGGCATATTCTTAAGTTCAATATTTAGTATAACGCTATGTTTTTTCGCGACGTCCAACACCTGGGCTAGCAGCGGTATCCGCTGTCCTGCGAAGCGCTCTCCCTTCTTGATCCCGGCGTCCAGCTCGAGCAATTCCGCGCGGGTTTTGACCGATACCGGGCCGCTCCCGTTGGTGGTGCGATCCAGTTCGTCGTCATGGATGATGACCAGCTCGCCGTCCGCGCTCAAGTGCACATCCGTCTCGAAGCCGTCGCAGCGGCCTTCCTCGACAGCCTTTTCAAAAGCGAGCAGCGTGTTCTCGGGATACTCACCGCTGAAGCCACGGTGCGCGATGTTTTTTTGCGGCATGATCCGACACCTCCAAGTTATTATGATATTTATGAGATTCCTACTTGCCCAACCGCGAATGTTATGTTACTATTAACGCATCACATCCGCCGAGGGAGACGATGCCCATGTCGTTCCAATTAATCCAAACCGAGCACGTCGTATTGCTGGAGGCGCGCGCCAAGCTGGGGCTGACCCAGGTGCAGGCGGCGCATAGCGCCAGGATCCCGCTCGAACAGTATCAGTGGTATGAATCCGGCGAGAAAGCGCTGTCCGCGGCGCCATTTGACATAGCGTGCAAGGTGCTGTTCGCGCTGGGGCTGGATCCGACGACTTACGCGCGCGGCGAATATATCATCCGGTCAAAACCGACCGACGGCCCGGAGAAACCCAGGCCGTCTTTCAAAGTGTTACGATTTGATAGCTGACTAATCACTCCGTCCTGAGCGCGACCACGGGATCCTTCTTGGCGGCCATACGCGAGGGGATCAGCCCGGCGATGAACGTCAGCGCCATACTGATCAGCACCAGCCCGACCGCGCCGTATAACGGCAGCCGCGCCGCGTTGCGGATGTTCGATAGGCTCAATATGATCGCGTTGGCTGGGATGATCAGCAGCGACGCTACCGCAATGCCCAGCGCTCCGGCCACAAACCCCACGATTAGCGTCTCCGCGTTGAATACGCGCGATATGTCGCCCTTGGATGCGCCCAGGCTGCGCAGCACGCCGATCTCCTTCGTGCGCTCCAGCACGGATATGTATGTGATTATACCGATCATGATGGACGAAACCACCAGCGATATAGCCACAAACGCGATCAGCACCGTACTCACGCCGCCGATTACACCGTTGACCGAGCTCATCAGCAGGCCCGTTATATCGGTATAATTGATCACGCGCTCATCCTGTCCCTCATCCGACATCTGTTTGTTGTATGCAGCAATGGCGTCCGTGATCTTTTCTTTTGCTTCGAAACCCTTGGGGTATATGCGGATCGAGGATGGGCTGTCGATATCCGCCGCGCCTAGTTTCGACATATTATCCTCATACGTGGATGAGGATGTGGATTGATCGCCCGTAAGGCCTGACAAACTCCGTTCAATTACGCCGGCAATGGCGGATAAACCCGAGGACGAATTCGACCCGCTCTGCGTAACCTTGAACGGCTTTTGAGTGAATACGTCGACGGCTGGATCCGCGCGCTGCTCTTTAACGATCTCGCTGCCGTTCACGAGGCCCAGCAGATGCTCGGTCAGCGCCGCCGTGTAGCCGACCCCGCCGCTGGCTTGCTGCATCGCGGATGTGTTGATCGTACGCAGTATGCCGACCACCTTTAGCGTCGGAGCGCCGTCGACAACCGCCTTCATAAAGTTGTTATCGGAACTCCTGTTTACCCAGCCGGATTCACCGCGCTCATATACGTCGGGCGCGGCAAGCAGTTTATACGTCAGGTTCAGAATCTCGTCGTATGTGAACGACGCGCGCTTGGCTGACGGCGTCAAACCCAGCGCCGCGCCGACCAGCATTTGGGTCAATTCGCTGGGATCCTTCAAACCCATCGAGTACATCGTGTAGTCTGTTATCTCGTTCCTCTCGTCGGTGATGACGGCTACCTCGTCCCACGCGGTGGGTATACGTCCTGCGATGACCTCGTACTCGGTCTTGAGCAGTGCGTCGTCGCCGATCAACCGTTTCCACGCGCTGCTCTCATCCGTCATCATGGATCCGAACGCCGAAACCTGACCGCCCGAGTCGGCCATCATGTTGGACATATCGCTGGGATGCAGCTTCACAGCGCCGCCGGATGTGTCGGCCTTGTATATAGTCAGCGGCGTGTCGTATTGGTATTGGATTTCGGTAACGTTTTCGGCGATCACTTTGTCCGTGTCCAAATACGCCTTGAACGCCTTCAGGTCGTTGGCGTCCATCCGCTGACCAACGTTGCTGATCGTCGAGGCGACGATGTCGCGCGAGTATACCTTATCCAGCTCATGCGGTTCTCCGCGGCGGCCGACCGAGCGCATGCTGCCCAGCATCGCCAGCATATCCAGGTTGGCGCTCTGGATGGTCAGCGGGTAACTGGACATCGAGCCGCGCTCGATGTCGTTGATATATTCCTGCATGCCGTTGGACAGCGAGAGTATCAGTGCGATGCCGATGATCCCGATGCTGCCCGCGAATCCTGTCAGGATCGTCCGCCCCTTCTTGGTCAGAAGGTTATTCAAACTTAATGATAACGCCGTCGCTATGGATAGCGGGCTCTTCCTGTTGCGCTTAGCCTTGAGTTTGGACTGATCGGCGGCGGATTCCGTTGCAAAGCTATACGGATTGCTGTCGCCGACGACCCGCCCGTCGACCAGCTTCACCACCCGGTTGGAATAATGATCCGCCAGTTCGGGGTTATGGGTAACCATGATGACCAGCCGATCCTTCGACACTTCCTTCAGTATCTCCATGATCTGCACGCTGGTCTCGGTATCGAGCGCGCCCGTCGGCTCGTCGGCCAGCAGAATCTCCGGGTTGTTGACCAACGCGCGGGCGATGGCGACGCGCTGCATCTGACCGCCGGAAAGCTGGTTGGGTTTTTTCTTTAGTTGATCGCCGAGGCCGACTTGCTTGAGCGCGTCGGCCGCGCGGCGTCGGCGTTCGCCCTTGGATACGCCGGAGAGCGTCAGCGCCAATTCGACATTAGACAGCACCGACTGATGAGTGATCAGGTTATATGTCTGGAACACGAAGCCCACCGCCTTGTTGCGGTAGATATCCCAGTCGCCGTCCTTGTATTCCTTGGTCGAAACGCCGTTGATGGTGAGGTCGCCGGAGGTATAGCGATCCAGGCCGCCGATGATGTTCAGCAGCGTGGTCTTGCCGCACCCCGATGGCCCCAGCACCGCGACGAATTCACTCTTTCGAAACTCGATGTCGATGCCCCGGAGCGCCTCGACGGTCGTAGCGCCCATCACATAATTCTTGGTGACGGCGGATAATTTCAGCATGAATACTACCTCCTGCGGATGATTGGATAATAATGCAAGTGACTTGCAGGTTGTAGTATACCATTGCATTATGATCCAAACAAGTATACAATATGACATGGCTGTTAACACTGCAATATTTATTAAGGAATGATACGTATATGGATTTCTCAACGCTGCCGCTTGAAACGCTCATCGATCCGGCGGGTCTGGACTGCGGCTGCGGCCGCACCCACCGCGTCAGTATGGAATTCCTCAAGATTGGCTCGGGCGCGGTAGGCTCGATCCCCGACGCGCTAGACAATCTGGGCGTTGTCAAGCCGTTCATCGTCTGTGACTCGAACACCTACGAAGCGGCGTGGCGTTTTGTCGAACCCGTACTGCTCCGGCACGGTATCCCCTTCACATTATATCAATTTCCTATGGAACGTGTCGAACCGGACGAGCATGCCGTCGGCAGCCTGACGATGGCGTTTGACACAACGTGCGATTGTGTGATGAGCGTAGGCTCAGGCGTGGTGAGCGATTGCTGCCGCGTACTGGCGTACGCGCTGCGCATCAAACAGATCGCCATCGCCACCGCACCGTCGATGGATGGCTACGCCAGCAACTCCGCGTCGATGATCCGCCAGCGAATCAAGGTGTCGCTGTACTGCAAAACCCCAGCTGCAATCATTGCTGACACCGACATCATCAAGGACGCGCCGATGCGCATGCTGTGGGCGGGCTTGGGCGACATGCTCGCCAAGTACGTCGCGCTGTGTGAGTGGCGGATATCCCATCTGGTTACAGGAGAATATTATTGTGAAAACATCGCCGCGATGATGCGCGCCTCGCTCGTCAAGGTTGTGTCCGCGGCGCCGGGCTTAGCCCGCCGCGACGAAGATGCCGTGCGCGCGACGGTGGAAGGCCTCATCCTGTCAGGGATCGCCATGAGTTACGCGGGCATCTCGCGTCCGGCCAGCGGGCTGGAGCATTACTTCAGCCACATTTGGGAGATGATGGCGCTGGAGCGGGGCACGCCGTATGAGTTACACGGCATCCAAGTCGGCATAGGCACACTGCTGACGTTGAAGTTATACGACACGATTCGCACGTTGAAACCCAACCGCGCGACGGCTGAGGCGTTCATCGGCTCATTCTCGGACGAGCGTTGGCAGGCGATGATCCGCCGGATATTCGGCCAGGCGGCCGACACCATGATTCAGCAGGAACACACCATCTTCCACAAGAACGACAAAGCCACGCACAGCCGACGCTTCAACATAATTGAAGCGCGCTGGGACGATATCCTCCGTATCATCGATGAGGAACTGCCGCCCACTGATCAAATCGAATCGCTGATGCGCTCGCTTGGCATGCCCATGCTGCCGGACGATATCGGGATCGGCGAGGAGGATACGCTCAACGCGTTCATAGGCTCCCGCGACATTCGCGACAAATATCTGACCAGCAGCATGCTGTGGGACATGGGGCTGTTATACGACAGCAAGCTCACTCTGCCAATGCTGTCAAGTTAAGTTACGCGCCGCCTGCGGGCGGGATTGCCCCAACTGCGGTTGGGGACTTGTTACTTTTCCCGTCCGTGGGAAAAGTAACCAAAAGGACGGCCAAAGGAGAGGGGCGCTATGGCGCCCCCTCTCCTCTGGACACCTCTCCCCAGCCATTTTGCACCTGCTGCCAGAAACCAAACATGCACCTTCCAGCGTAGCACAGTGTTGCAAGTCTTTGGCATCATATTGTTTACCTGAAATCCTACATGATCTAAGAGCTGATGGCGGGAGGCTGTTACTATTTCATAATTGTTGATGGCGGGATGATTGGCGGAGTTTCGCGGCAGCATATGCTATAGCTCTTCATCATCCAGCTAGTTATAAACAATTATAAAACCATTATAGCCTCACGCCATCAGCTTTAGATCATGTAGGATTTCAGGTAAACAATGTGATGCCAAAGACCTGCAACACAGTGCTACATATGGATAGCGTACGTTTGGCTTCTGGCAGCAGGTGCAAAATGGCTGGAGAGAGGAGTCCAGAGGAGAGAGGGCGCCATAGCGCCTCTCTCCTTTGGCCGTCCTTTTGGTTACTTTTCCCACGGACGGGAAAAGTAACAAGTCCCTCACCACAGTGAGGGCAGCCCCTCCGCAGAGGACGATCCAAAAACCCCGTAGGGACAGGGGCTTGCGCCCTTAGCTTACCCCAGCTGCCTATACAGCTTGACATACTCCTTCGCCGAATACGCCCAGCTGAAATCCGACTGCATGCCGCGGCGCATCAGCAGCGTCCACACCTCCGGGGTTTCGGTGTAATGCTTAACGGCGCGCTCCAGCGTGTGGAGCATGTCGTGCGCGTTATAGCTAAAGAATGTGAATCCATTTCCCTCGCCCGTCGAATCGTTATAACTTAGAACAGTATCTCTAAGCCCGCCCGTCTCGCGCGCTACCGGAATCGTGCCGTATCTCATCGCGATCATCTGCGACAGGCCGCACGGCTCGAACAGCGATGGCATGAGGAATATGTCGGATCCCGCGTAAATACGCCTGGCCAGCGCGCCATTCATCTCGTAGCGCGCCGAGACGCGGCCCTTCCAATGCCCTTCGGCCCATGAGAATAGGTCGGTGTACTTGGAATCCCCCTGCCCCAATACAACCAGCTGGATACCCAGCTCCATCATCTCGGCGATCACGCGGTCTACCAGGTCCAACCCCTTCTGGCTGTTCAGGCGCGTAACCATGGCCACGATGGGCGCGGCGGGATCCACGTCTAAACCCATCTCAGCCTGCAGCGCGGCCTTGCATAACTTCTTGCCGGACATATTGTCGGCGGAGAATGCCTCGGGCAGCGCATCGTCGGCCGAGGGATCGTACGCCGCCGTGTCGATGCCGTTGATCACCCCGAATAGGCTCTGCCGCTTAGCGCGCAGCAACCCATCCAGCCGCTCGCCGAAGTACATGGTCTGTATCTCATCCGCATAGCTGGGGCTGACCGTAGTGACGATATCCGCGTAAACCAGCCCGGATTTGAGGAAATTCGCGCAGCCGTAATACTCCAGCTTGTCGCTGGTGAATAGGCTGTCGCCCAGGCCCAGCACATCCTGCACGGCCCTGCGGTCGAATATGCCCTGATACTGCAGGTTGTGTATGGTCAAGATGCTGCGCATATTCGCGTAAAACGGCAGGTGCCTATACTGGATCGCCAGCAGCGCGGGCATCATGCCCGCCTGCCAGTCGTGGCAGTGGATCACCCGCGGCTGGAAGCCGATCAGCGGCAGCGCGTTCAGCGCCGCCCGGCAGAAGAATCCGTACCGCTCATACTCATCCCCGCCGCCGCCATATATATAGTTCCTATTGAAGTAGAACCTATTATCGACAAAATAACATACAACACCCTCGTATTCGAGCGTCTCGATGCCGCAGTACTGCCGCCGCCAGCCCATCTCGACCTCGAAATCCACGACGTGGCGCATCTGTTGTTTGAATTCACTGGCGATAGCGCCGTACAGCGGCAGGATTATCCGCGCGTCAATGCCCTCGGCAATCAAGGCCTTGGGCAGCGCACCAATCACGTCGGCCAGACCGCCCGTCTTGATGAAGGGCACCGCTTCAGCCGCCGCGAACAGCACGCTAAACCGCGCCTCCTCGGGCTTGGTCCGGCTCTGCGCCCGCTTTGAGACCCGCTTGACCGACTCCAGCTTCTCCATTGGTACGGCACCTTCCTCTAGCTTTTTTGTCTTAGCCATCGCTGCTCCTTTGTACATTATATCCAGGTATGGTGTTAAATTATTACATTCTTTGCGATAACTATCGGGTATGACGAATGCCCGACGAGCTTCCCGTCCGCGCGGATGACGGTCTGCTTATCCAGTATGCAGTAATCCACCGTCGCACCGGCCTCAATATGCGCATCCTGCATAACTATGCAATTGCGTATGACCGCGCCCTTCTCCACGCGCACGCCTCGGAACAGCACGCTATTCTCCACCGTGCCATCGATGCGGCTACCGTCGGCGACCAGGCTATTCACCACCCGCGCATCGGGTCCGTAATACGCCGCCATGTCGTCGCGCACCTTCGTGAATACTGGCCGCTCCGGTGTGAATACGGCAGACCTTGCATCCTTATCCAGCAGAGCCATATTCATTTGATAGTACGTCTGCACGGAATCGATCCGCCAGTATGGGCCTTTGTATGCATGGCCGTAAATCTTCAGCCCGCCCTCATTAACCAATCGCTGGATAACATTCCGGCGGAAATGATGCAGCCCATTCGCGTTGGCCTGATCCACCAGATATCGCAGCAGTTCGCGCCGGAGCAGGTAAACCTCCAGCAGTTCATTCGGGTAGCTGGGTATCGTCGGGTTAATCTCTATGCCTGTTACTCGCTCGTCGTCGTCCAGATTCAGGTACGCGTAATCCTCGCGGCGCCCCGGTGACAACTGCGGCTGGTATGCGTAGAGCATCGACAGATCAGCGTCGCGCGTGACGTGCGCGTCTATCATTTCCGAAAAATCGACATTGCACAGGTAGTGGCTGTTCGACAGTATCACATATTCCTGCTTAGAGCGGCGCAGGTAGCCCGTATTCGACGACAACGCCTCCAGCATACCCGAGTAAAGCCCTGTGTTTTCTCTGGAGAGGAATGGCGGCAGTATCAGCAAACCCTCGTTCTTGCCGTGCAGATCCCATTCCTTACCCGAACCCAGGTGATCCATCAGCGAGTGATAATTCTTCTGGGTGATGACGCCGACATTTTTCACGCCCGCGTTCACCAGGCATGACACGATGAAGTCGATTATCCGGTAACGCCCGGCGACGGGCAGCGCCGCGACCGCGCGCTCGGAGGCCAGCTCGCGCAGGTTCGGGTTCTGCTCGCCCGTGTAGATGATGCCCATAACGTTTGCCACCGTTACGCGCCTCCCTTCGCGAGAACAGCCTCGTCCGAGGCTTTATTTATTGTATCGGTTAATGTATCGGTGCAGCACTGCTCCCCGGCCGGAACCACATAACCCGGCGGCAATGTGACACCAGGGCCGACGACGGCGATCAGGCCCGTCGGTTCGCCGACCTTGCAGTTTTCGCTTATAATTGAACCTTCGGCGATAATCGCGCGCTCGACACGCGCACCCTTGCGGATCACGGCGCCGGGCATCACGACGGCATCCTTGACATACGCCTCCGCATCCACCTTAACCCCCGCGAATAATACGCTATGCTCGACAGCGCCGTACACCTCGGAGCCTTCGGTGACTAAACTGTTGCGCACGGACGAACCCGCCGACAAATAATGCGGCGGCATGCCGGGGTTGCGCGCGTAGATGCGCCAATTCTTATCGTATAGATTGATAGGCAGCGACGGGCCGAGCAGATCCATGTTGGCTTCCCACAGGCTCTCGATCGTGCCGACGTCCTTCCAATACCCCTCAAACGCGTAGGCGAACATGCGCTCACCCGCGCTTAACATATTAGGAATGATATTCTTGCCGAAGTCATTGGCCGAATTCTCGTCGGCCTCATCCAGCTCGAGGTACTTTCTCAACTTTTCCCATATGAATACATACACGCCCATGGAGGCCTTGTTGCTGCGCGCGTGCTTGGGCTTCTCCTCGAATTCCGTGATGCGGTCGGACTCGTCGGCATTCATGATGCCGAATCGGTTCGTCTCCTCCCACGGCACCTCGATGACGGCGATAGTCGCGTCCGCGCCGTTTTTCTTATGCGCGGCCAGCATTTGGGCGTAATCCATCTTGTAGATATGATCGCCCGAAAGGATCAGCACATGCCTGGGATTATACTGTTCGATGAATCCTATGTTCTGATAGATGGCGTTGGCCGAGCCGCGGTACCATTCGCCGCGCTTGGCCGTCATGTACGGCGGCAGCACGAATACCCCGCCGTTGGATAAGTCCAGATCCCAAGGCGAACCGGAGCCGATATAGCTGTTCAGCTCCAGCGGGCGGTACTGTGTCAGCACGCCGACCACGTCCACGCCCGAGTTCGTACAATTCGACAGCGGGAAATCGATCAGCCTGTACTTCCCGCCGAAGGGCATAGCCGGCTTCGCCATGTTCTGGGTCAAAATCCCTAGGCGGCTTCCCTGTCCGCCAGCCAGCAGCATGGCAATACAGTCCTTATTTCTTGGCATAAGCATGACCTCCATCCATTCACTGCCAGTATACCATACAATTATAAGAAAAACCAGCGCGATTTGTGAGATTCGCCGAAAGTGCGGGGCATAGAAATCGTCCGGCAAGGTATACTCGCCGGACAATTAACGTTATGACTTTAGAACCTTATTGGCGCACATGCTGATCCTCGGCGTTCATCCAACCCCAATACTTAGTACCTTGGTCGCCGTATACGCATACGTACCACCAGCCGTCACTTTCCCTGATACCCAAGCGGTCAAACGGAGTTTGGTAAGTGAAGCTGCCAACGATGACTGAACCGTACGTCGCTCCAGCGTATAACGACCATCTGGTCATGTCCGAATAGTACCGTCCCACACGGCTTTTCACATTCGCCGCACGTTCTCCAAATGCCAGATACTGCTTGCTCATATACCCGTACACCGCGCCTGTACCGTAACCGATCTGCACCCTCGCCCATTGCGCGTTGGTATCTTCTACTATAATTACAGGCGTGCCACTGTAAAATTTGCAGAATGATGAGGAGGATGTTCTGGCGGCTGTCCGTAGGTTTAGCCTGTCGTTTGGATTAGGATTGTTCACCACCGCAGTCGTGCCGACGATACTCCCGCCGCCGCCGGACGAACCGCCGCCAGACGATCCGCCGCCCGGATTCGCTGATACCAGCTCGCTCGCAGGCAAAAAGCCCGTGAACGCGTCAATCACCACATGATACCAACTACCCATGATCCCAATAACCTGTACATATGTGCCGTTGGGGAACTCCGCAATGGATCGGCTCCCATTTACCTTGTCGCGCAGGGGATAAACCCGGCTGTCCGATACGCTGATCTTCATCCACGGCCCCGCCCAGACGACCTTATTCGCCGCGTCGCCGAACGCGAGGTATTTACGCAGCATGTAACCCTGGATGTAGCCCATGTTCGGATCTTGATGGTTGCCTTCCGCGACGCCAGCCGACGGCCCGATCCATACCTTGACCCAATCGGCATTGGTATATTCCAGTATTCTAACCCGGGTGCCGTTGTAATACTTGCCGTAAGATGTCGAATTGACCGAAGGGGACGCGCGCAAATTCAGTCTGTCGGCTGGATTCGGGTTGTTGACTACCGCCGTCTCAGCATAGCCGCTCGCCGAGGCAAGCGGAATCATTGTGAATATAACCGACGCAATCAGAGCGATCACTAGTATTCCCTTAGCTATATACCTCATGGTTATTGCCTCCTAAATAAAAGCTGCTGTATTACATATATACAACGTTAATGCACATGCGTTTATTCCACATATTGCCACGAAACGTTGCGTGCAAATCCAGTAGTCGTCCGCGTACAAACAGCATACAATTCATCAAGAAAATTTTGCTACGGAGGGTCTGTTATGACATTATCATTATGGCGGTTTGTGCTGATACTGGGCGCGGCGCTGGCACTGGTATGCATGCTGGGCCTGCTCATGCGCAGCCCCAAACAGCGGTCGGTATTCCTGGCCGCGAACGCCGGAAGCGGGCTGGTTGCCATGTTCCTGATCAATATGCTGCTGCCGTCGTTCGGCCTGATCGTGCCTGTAAACCTGCTGAGCATAGTCGCGGCGGGAGCGTTCGGGGTGCCGGGTGTCGCGCTGACCGCCGCGCTTTACGCAATTCTGTAACCCTATTCCAGGTTGAATGCCTTGACCGCAGCGCTCATGCCGAGGCGGTCAGCGCCCGCCGCGACGAGCGCGCGGGCTTGTTCGGCGGTGCGGATGCCGCCGGACGCCTTGACGCGAACATTCGAGCCGACGTTGGCACGCAGGAGTTGGATATCCTCGACCGTCGCGCCGCCCGTGGAGAATCCTGTCGAGGTCTTGATGAAGTCCGCGCCGCCGCGAGTGACCAGGTCGCAAGCGGTGAGCTTGGCCTGTTCATCCAGCAGACAGGTCTCGATGATCACCTTAACGATCATCTTCCCGGCCATATTCTTGATGTATTGGATTTCATCAAGCACATAACCAGTATCGCCCGATAACAGTTTGCCTACATTAATCACCATGTCCAGTTCAGTCGCGCCGTCCTCGATGGCCAGCGTGGTCTCGGCCATCTTGGCACGGCTGTCATTATAGCCGAGCGGGAAGCCGATCACCGTGCACACTGGCACCGCCGAGCCCAGCCGCTTCAACGCGTCGGCGGCGGTTCGCACGTAACACGGCGGCACGCATACGCTGGCGAAACCGTACATCGCGGCCTCCGCGCAGATCCTTTCGACCTGTGCGGATGTGGAATTCTGGGCAAGAATGGTATGGTCTATCATCTTTAGGATTTGAGAATCGTTCATGAGTAACCTCCGTTATCTAACATCATCTTTCTTGATGAGTAATTTTAATGCGTTAACAGCTACCTTGATGGCGGGTTCAGGGCCGAGGAATTCCACGCCCGGCAAACCCTTGCGGTTGATTTGGTTCCCGGCGACGATGAGGATCGCCCCGGCGCGGACTTTCAGTATGCTGCCCAGTATGAATAGCGTGGCCGATTCCATCTCGGATGCCAGGCAGCCCGCGTCGATCCAGGCCTGCCACTTGGACAGGAGCATGTCGCGCGAGGGCATGCGGTCCGGCTCATGCTGGCCGTAGAACGAATCCTTGCACTGCACTACGCCAATATGTTTTGGGAATCCGCTGGCAGCGGCGGCATCATCCAGCGCGCGCAGCACGTCATAATGCGCAACCGCTGGGAATTCGACAGGGATGTACTCCTTGGATGTGCCGTCGAACCGTATCGCGGCGTTGGCGATCACGACATGATTGACGGCCACTTCGGGCTGCATGCCGCCGCAGGTCCCCACTCGGATGAACGTATCGGCCCCGCAGCGGACCAATTCCTCCACTGCGATAGCAGTCGACGGCCCGCCGATGCCCGTCGACGTCACGCTGACGGGTACGCCGTCCAGCGTTCCGGTGTACGTGACGTACTCGCGGTGGGTTGAAATGTGCCTAGGATTGTCGAAATGCGCGGCAATGGATTCGCAGCGGCCCGGATCGCCGGGCAGCAGCACATAGCGGCCAACGTCGCCTGGCTTCAGGGCGACATGGTATTGGGTATTATTGCCAGACATGGGAGCACCTCTATTCGTTGTGGAATGTTGACGTCAGATTCTTCTGGGATATTATTGTAACATTTAACGCCTGTGCAGTCAAATTCAACCAGAATGTGAACATCCTGACGATTATTATGGCTCAAGCAGGAAACTAAGGTATCTGTATCGAAGATTGAAGTTGGTTGAGGTTGGTTTAAGTTGGTTAAGTTGGCTAGCTGGCGCAAGCCTGTTGTGCCTGTTGTTATAGAACAGGAGGGAACCATTATGCCCAGACCCGGCCCCAAAGTGGAAACCATCGCCCGCAAGCGCGCGAGAGCGCTGCTTGATCCGAACAGCTTCGTGGAACTGGACGCCCTCGTCTCCTCGCGCGACGGGGATGCGGAAGGCGTCGTGACGGGATACGGCACCGTGGACGCACGACCCGTATACCTGTTCGCACAGGATCCCTCGGTTAAAGCGGGTGCGCTGACCGCCGCGCACGCCACGAAAATACTGAAGATCCTCAAGCTCGCCAAGTCCTGCGGCGCTCCGGTCGTGGGCATGTGCGACAGCGCAGGCGCACGGCTGGAGGAAGGCGTGCTGGCCATGAACGCCTACGCCGAACTGTTCACCCAGACCGCGCGGATGTCCGGCACCGTGCCGATGATAGGGATCGTGCTCGGCCAGTGCGTCGGCGCAGGTGCGGTGCTGCCCATGCTGATGGACGCGGTGGTCGCAAGCGAAGCCTCCGCGCAGTGGATGACCGTCGGCCCAGGAGCCACGGCGAGGGAGCTTAACGTATTCCCGCACGACGTCCAGGCCAGCGAGTTGAGCGGCGCGGCGGCGCACGCTAAGCGCGGCGGCGTGGCGATCCTCGCGAAGGATGAGACGGAGGCGTTCGTCAAAACTCGCGCTTTGTTGGCGTTACTGCCGGATAACAGCCTGGAATCCCCCATCGACGAGGTGGTGGACGACGCCGAGTTGAACCGTCCGCTGGCCAGCGTTAAGGCGGATGATCCGGACGCGGTAACAGCCTCGCTGCTGGACGCGGGCTCAGCATTACCGCTGTACGCGCAGTCCGCTTCGCATGTCAAGACGCTGCTGGGGCGGCTGGGTGGCCGAACGATTGGGGTTACTGCCGTCAACGGGAAACTGTGCGCGGATTGCTGCCGGAAGGCCGCGCGGTTCATCCGGCTGTGCGACTGCTTCAATATCCCGATCATAACGCTGATCAATTCGGACGGCGTAACGGCCACAATGCCGGACGGCCAGACCGATCTGATCAAGGCCGTCGCGCAGTTGAGTTACGCGATGGCCGAGGCGACCGTGCCCAAGCTGTCCATCATCACGGGTAAGGCGATCGGCGCGGGTTATGTGGCCTTCGGCGGGCGCGCATCCGTGGACGCGGCGTACGCGTGGCCGGACGCGATCATCTGCCCGATCACGCCCGAGGCCGCCGTCGCGGTGTTCAAGAAGGATGAATTGGCGAACGCCGGTGGCGATTCCACCGCCGTCAAGAAAGCGCTCGCCGACGAGTATGCCCGCAACGTGGCCGACGGACTCAACGCGGCGCGGCTGGGGTTGTTGGACGACATCATCGAACCCGCCGACACGCGCCGGATACTCATCTCCGCGCTGGAGCTGCTCCAGGGCAAGCGCGACCAGAACCCGCCGAAGAAGCACGGCAATATGCCGCTGTGATGTCCGCAGAATCGTTAAGTGGTATAAAGGCTTTAAGGGTTCAATGGGGAGGCGTTTATGAACGACATTAAGACCAACCTCGAAGAGGCGGCGACGCCCGCGCCGGATGCGTTGATAACGGTGGTGGAAACACCGCCCGCGCCGGAGTTGGCGGCGACGATATTGGTTCCCACGCCTGGCGTGGATTCGACAGTGAGCGGCGGATCATCCTCTGCCATGAGCGGCAGGAATATGATGCTGATGCTGGCGTTTGTAATACTGTTGCTGGTGGTATTCATACTGCTGGATAAGGCGAAGATGCGGCGCGTGCGTCCGGCAGAACGGGTCGAGCGCGAACCGGAAGCGCCGCCCGCCATAATCCCCGCGCCCACCGAGGATGCGGACGAAATCGCCGCCGTAATAGCCGCAGCCGTCACGCTGATGACCGAAACCCAAGCCGTCGCAATGCCGGCACCTGCCGCTCCTCCGCCGCTGCCGCCCGACGCGCTGCGCGTGAGGCGGGTACGGCGCAACCCAGCCAGCGGTCCTGCCTGGAACCGCGCCGGACGTGAGGAGCAGGTTTACAGCCGGATGGTTGGATAGAGTTATAGGAGGATATTAATTATGCGTACATTCAGCATTACCGTCAATGGCAAGGCGTACAATGTTCAGGCGGAGGAGACGACAGGCGCGGTCGTGTCCGCCGTTCCCGCGCCGGCTCCAGTCGCGGCCGCCGCGCCTGTGGTTATACCGGTGCCCGTTGCCGCGCCAGCGCCTGTTGCGCCGCCGCCGGCTCCGCCGATCCCCGCAGCGCAAGCCAGCATCGCGAAAGGCGAACCCGTCCGCGCTCCCATGCCGGGCACCATCGTCAAGGTTCAGGTCGAAGCGGGGCAAACCGTTAAGAAGCATGACGTGCTCGTGGTTCTCGAGGCCATGAAGATGGAGAATGAGATCGTCGCCTCGCGCAGCGGCGTAGTCGCACAAGTGGCCGTGTCGAAAGGTGCGTCCGTCAATACGGACGACGTGCTGGTGGTGTTACAATGAGCAAGGTGAAGATCGTCGATACCATTCTGCGCGACGCGCACCAGTCCCAGGCTGCGACGCGCATGCGCATCGACCAGATGCTGCCCGCGTGCGAATACCTGGATAAGGCCGGGTTTTACGCGCTGGAGTGCTGGGGCGGCGCGACGTTCGACAGCTGCCTGAGGTTCCTGAATGAGGATCCTTGGGATCGGTTGCGCAAGCTGCGCAAGGCGCTGCCTAATACCAAACTGCAGATGCTGCTGCGCGGTCAGAATATCCTGGGCTATAAGCATTACGCGGACGACGTCGTTGAATACTTCGTTAAGAAAACGCTGGATAACGGCATCGACATAATCCGCAACTTCGACGCGCTGAACGATCTGCGGAATATGGAGACCGCCGTCAAAGCCACGAAGGGTTACAACGGCATCTCCGAGGTGGCGATGAGCTACACAATCAGCCCCGTGCATACCGAGGAGTATTTTGTCGAATTAGCTAAACGCATAGAGGACATGGGCGCGGACATAATCTGCATCAAGGACATGGCGAATCTGCTGCTGCCCTACAGCGCGTTCAGCCTGATCAAGCGACTGAAGGAGCATACCAAGTTGCCCATCCATGTGCATACGCATAATACGACGGGCACGGGCGACATGACGTACCTCAAGGCCATCGAAGCTGGGGCGGATATCGTGGACACTGCACTTTCGCCGCTGGCCAACGGCACCAGCCAGCCCGCGACAGAGGCGTTAGTTGCTACACTGAAGGGCACCGAATACGATACCGGGTTGGATATGGATATGCTGTCGAAAGCCGCCGAGCATTTCCGCGGCGTGGCGGTGGAATTGACGAAGGATGGCTGGCTGGATCCGCGCGTGTTGTCGGTTGATGTCAACACGCTGTTGTACCAAGTGCCCGGCGGGATGCTGTCCAACCTGATCAGCCAGCTGAAACAGGCGAACGCCTCCAACAAGTTCTACGACGTGCTGGCCGAGGTGCCGCGCGTGCGTGAGGACTTCGGGTATCCGCCGCTGGTCACGCCGACCAGCCAGATCGTCGGCAGCCAGTCTGTTATGAATATCCTAAGCGGCGAGCGTTATAAAACGGTTACCAAGGAATCCAAAGCCGTGATGCGCGGCGAATACGGCCAGCTGCCAGCGCCTGTCAACGAGGCGGTTCGCAAGCAGATCATCGGCGACGAGCCGGTCATAACACACCGTCCCGCCGACGACATCCCGCCGGAGCTGGATAAGTATCGCCAGGAGATAAAGCAGTACAGCCAGCAGGATGAGGATGTGCTCAGCTACGCGCTGTTCCCGCAGGTGGCGCTGAAATTCTTTGAAAATCGCCAGGCAGCCCAGCTCCGGCTGGAAGGCCTAACCCCCGACGGCAAGACCGCGCCGATTTGACGTAACAGACGCCATCCCTTCCAGTCGTCAAGGGTAGGGTGGAGATTTGCGAAGCAAATACTACCCGACCTTGACGACGTGTTAAGAAAGACTCCAAAATGGAAACAGGGTTTGTTGTAACCCCAGTTACAACAAACCCTTGATTGAACCGTAACCCCGTTCCCTACCTCCCAACAAGGAGTGTACCTATGCCGTTTGACGCGTCCTTCATACCCAAATATACAATCAAGCTGCTTGGGTATCTTCCCCAAACGCTGTGGATTGTTGTGGCTTCCATAGTATTGGGCTTAATTATATCATTGCCTATTACGTATGCACGTTATTATCACATTAAAGGCATTAGTACTGTCTGTGAAGGCGTTATATCATTTATACGCGGAACGCCGCCTATTATTCTGCTGTTAATCATATACTATTTGCTGACTCGGTTATTATTATCATGGAAAGTGACTAATGGGGATTTTATCTGCGGGGTTATTGCGCTGGGCGTTAACGCGGGCGGGTTTTTCTCTGAATCATTATTGACCGCGTTGCGGTCCGTACCCGTCGGGCAGACGGAGGCGGCGTATTCGGTGGGCATGACCCGTGCGCGGGTGATGTGGCGGATCGTGCTGCCCATCGCGCTGCCCATCGCGATACCGAATATACTGACCATCTGCTTCACAATACTGAAGGAAAGCTCGCTGGTATACCTGATCGGTGTCAACAGCGTGATGAGCGGCGCGAAGCTGATCTCCTCATCCACATACCGGCTCGTCGAGGCGTACATTGCGGCGGCCATCATCTACTTCCCCATATGCGCGCTGGCTGAGCTGCTGGGCACACTGCTGCAGCGGCGGATGCGGCGGCACGTAAGGGAGGCCGCGTGATGGATATACGTTATACGATATCATTGTTAGGGGATTGTATCAGCGGTATTCCGGTGACGATGTTGATTTCAGCGGGTGGAATGGTGCTGGCGATTGCGACCGCCGCCTTGCTAAGCGCGGTGCGTGGGCTGAAGCTGCCCATAATAACCCAGATTATCGACATTTATCTGCTCGTGATGCGCAGCATACCGCAAATTGTACTGCTGTTCGTTGTGTTCTATGGATTGCCAGCGATGATCAATACGGTGCGGCAGTCGCGCGGGTTGCCGCCGCAGATGAGTTTACTGCCTGAAATTTGCTGGGTCATCATCGCGTTCGCGTTGAGCCTCTCCGCGACGGTGTATCACAACATCCAGTCGGCACTGCTGTCCGTGGATCCCAGCCAGCGCGAGGCCGCGTATTCCGTAGGTATGACGGGCCGCCAGGCGTTCATAAGGATTATACTGCCGCAATCCATCGCCGCGCTGATCCGGCCGCTGGGTAATACATTCATCATTGCGGTCAAGGCTAGCTCGATATCGTTTGTCGTATCGTGCCGGGATATCATGGGCGCGGCCAAGATAGCTGGGACGCCGGGATTCCACTTCATCGAGGTGTATGTCGGCGCGGCGCTGATCTATTGGGCGCTGTCCACATTGCTAAGCTACGGCGTCCGCGCGATCGAGCGTTACGCGCTGCGCAGTGTACGCGTTGCATCATAATTATTATAGCTAGAAGGTATCATCATGCTGCAGCTGGAAAATCTTCACAAGACGTTCACGACGGGCAAAGGCGCCAAGCGAACCCACCTGGAGGTGCTGCGCGGCGTCGGCCTGACCATAGCCGACGGCGAGGTGATATCCGTGCTCGGGCCTAGCGGCGCGGGGAAGAGCACGATGCTCCGCTGCGTGAATTTTCTGGAGCGGCCGGACAGCGGTATCATTTCGCTGAATGATAAACGCATTGATACCTTAACTATTACAAAGCACGATATATTATACTTACGGCGTAATACGGGTATGGTGTTCCAGAATTACAACCTGTTCCAAAACAAGACTGCCATCGGCAATGTCATGGAAGGCCTACTGTTGCGCGGACTATCGAAGCCGCAGGCCCAGGATCGGGCGCGAGCCGCGCTGGATAAGGTCGGGATGCTGGATCGGGCGGACGAATTCCCGTCTAGGCTTTCGGGCGGTCAGCAGCAGCGCATCGGTATCGCTCGGGCGTTAGCGCTGGAACCCTCCATATTGCTGCTGGACGAACCCACGTCCGCACTGGATAACGAGCTGGTCGGCGAGGTGCTGAAAGTCATACGCAGCCTGGCGAAAGAGCACATGACGATGCTGATCGTCACCCATGAAATCCCCTTCGCGCGCGAGATATCCGACCGCGCGGCGTTTTTTGACAACGGCGTGATACTGGAATGTTCAGCCCCGGAAACGCTATTCACATCGCCGTCGCACGAACGGACGCAGCGATTCCTTGAGCGTTACATCGAACAGCGCAGCCACGTCGAGTATTCAATATAATATGAGAATCATAACGTTTCCGACCGCAGACGCGGTTATTCCATATGAACTAACTGGACAGACAGGCCTGACGCTCGTCATCGACGCCTTGCGTATGACTAGCGTGGCTATTGCCGCGCTGGGTAATGGCTGCGCGCGGCTTTGCGCTGTCGAAACGGTAGAGGAAGCGCGGGTTTTAGCGCCGCAATACAACGCGCTGTTGGGCGGCGAGCGGAATACAGTGCGCATCGACGGATTCGAGTTCGGCAATTCTCCATCGGAATACACAACCGAAAAGATTGCGGGACGCTCGCTGATTGTGACAACGACGAACGGCACGCGCGCCATCGCCAAGGCAAACCCCACGGGTGAGGTATGGTTGGCGGCGTTCCTGAACGCGCGTGCCATCGCGGAGCGGATTCTGTCGGAAACATTTGACAATATAACTATTATATGCGCTGGTACATTAGGACGTTTTACCATGGAGGATGCGCTGGTCGCTGGCGCGATCCTTATAAAACTTGATGGTCATGATGAACTGGACGACTTTTCGCTAGCGTGTATCGAGCTATACCAATCATCGCGAGATAATCTGCTGGAATTCATCAGCAAGACCGAACACGCGAAACGGCTGGTGCGGCTGGGTTTCAGCGGCGATTTGGAATACTGCTTGCGCGAGGATGTTTCCAACGTCATACCTAAGTTGAATAACTCCGGCTGGTTTACTTCTTAATAATACCTGGCAGTACCTTCTTTAGTCCGGCGATCAGCGCGAAACCAAGTATGTATACCGACAGCGCCTCGCCGCCTCCTACCGTCAGCGACGACACGAGGAATGGCTCGCGCGCCTGCCACCAGATCAGCCAGCCGATTACGAAGGCGTTCACGAGCACGGGCGGCAGCGCGGCCAGCCACGTATTCTTGCGTAATCTATATGTCAGTATAGCAGCTATGAGCGTAGCCAATGATCCAAATATAACATCCGGCAGCCCGTACTGGCTCATCAGGTTGGCGATGAGGCACCCGATGAATAGACCGGGCACCGATTCCGGCAGCAGGATGGGCAACAGGGTCATCGCCTCCGACACGCGCAGCTGGATCGGGCCGTAACTGATCGGCGCAAGCAGCATCGTCACGGCGGCATAGACGGCGGCGACCAACCCGGCGGTTGTTAACTGCCGGACGGTCGGGCGGCGGAATAGGTTCAGCAGGTCCGAGTAATCCGATTGCCAGGGCTTGTTTCGCATCGGTTCAAACTCCTTTGCATCGTCGATGGACTGTGGTATACTGAACGGGACAAGTCAAGAGGAGGAATTATTTATGAAAACAATAGACATCGGCGGCGTCGCGGTCACGAGCATCGCGCTGGGCGCGGGGAATATGGGGAAGCCCGAGAACGATCGCGGACGTTTCGCGATCATGGATGCCTACGTCGAGCGCGGCGGCAACTGTTTCGACACGGCTCGCGTGTATGCCGACGGCGAATGCGACCAGGCGCTTGGCCGCTGGCTGAAGGCGACGGGCATGAGGGACAGCGTCGTCATATGCGCCAAAGGTTGCCATCCACACTTGGACAACATGTACCATTATCGGCTCACCGAGGCCGAAATCCTGGGCGATCTGGATGAATCGCTGGCGGCGTTCGGCATTCCGCAGACGGATCTATTCCTGCTGCACCGCGACTGGCCGAAGCTGCCCGTGGATCCTATAGTAAAGGCTTTGGACAAAGCTGTCAAGTCCGGTCGAACGCGCGCGGTTGGTGTGTCGAATTGGACCGTCGGCCGCATCGCCGAGGCGAACGCGTATGCCGAGGCCAACGGGTTGACAAAACTATCCGTTTGTCAGCTGCACACCTCATTGGCGTTGACGACGGCGGCGCAAACCCAGGACATCACGCACGTTCCCATGAACGAAACCGAGGCCATATGGTATCGGCAGACGGGATTCCCGATTATGGGATTCGGCACCCAAGCACGCGGATTCATGGCGCGCCAGTTGGCCGGGCTGGAGCATAAGCCGGACACCATGCAGTATTATGGGCACTTCCCAGAGAATTACAAGCGCGCCGAACGCGCGGACAAGTTATCGAAAGAGTTGGGCGTCAGTCTGGCCGCCATCCTCACGGTGTACGTGCGGGACTGTGGGTTGAACGCGGTCGCACTGGTGGCAGTGTCCTCAATCCAACAATTGGACGAGGTGTGGCAGGCTGATGGTGTAACGCTTTCGCCCGCGCAGATTCGCTTCCTCGAGTACGGTGACACGTTATGACGGGCGGCGAGTTAGGCGCGGACGGGCTGCCTATTGCCAAACCGCGTCGGCGAATATGGTCAATCCGATCGGTTGTGTCGATGGGATTGCTATGTTCGTTGAGCGTGGTACTAGGCACAGCGTTGAGCTTTAACCTGGTGCCCTTAGGCGGGACGTATACGCTGCGTATCACGATAAACCTGCTGCCTATACAACTATCAGGATTGTGCTTCGGGCCGCTGGCTGGGTTCGTGGTCGGGGTGATCGCGGACTTCCTGAAGTGGGCGGTCGCGCCGACGGGTTACTACCATCCGGGCATCGGGATCGACGCGGGGCTGTCAGCGGTAATCGTCACCATCGCAACGACGCTGATCCAGCGTCGACCGATCCGCCTGGCCCACGAGCCCGACGCGAACGCGCTGCGCTCCATCACCATCTGGCAGGTGCTGCCCGGGGTTGCAGCCAGCCAGATCATCTGCTCCATGCTGTTGAATTCTTACTGGATAGCGAGCATGCAGCACGTCAGCATACTGGCGACACTCCCGGTGCGCATCGTTAATTCCCTCATAATGATTCCAGTGTACGCCATTCTGCTGCGCGCGTGCGGACGATCGGTGTCGAGGTTTGGGTTGCTGTAATATAGCAATGATAAAGGGGCGGATTCATCCGCCCCTTTATCGTGCAATTATGTTTAGAATCTGTCCAGCGCTGTCATCATTCCTAGCAGTGTATCCAGCGAATCTGCCGTTAATGCGCCGGGCCACGGGATTCGGATGACACCTTCGCGGTCGATGAAATATGTCATCGGCAGTTGATCCGTGTGGTATGCCGACGAAACCTGTCCGTTTATATCCAATAGCGCCGGGAATGGGAACCCCTTCTCCTCGAAGTATGAGTTGATCCACGCGATGTGGCCCAGGAACGCTTCCTCGGTCCAGGCGACGTTGTTATTCTCTGCGGGCAGCGAGTTGACTGCCAGCACGGTCATGTCCGGGTATTGGCGCACCGCTTGACGCAGGGCTGTCAGCGAGGAAAGGCAGTCGTCCTTCCAGCTCGTCCAAAATGTGATGATTACAAAACGCCCGTTATAACTCGACAGCCCCTGGAAATCCCCCTTAGTGGTTTGAAGCGAGAAGTCCGGCGCGGCATCGCTGCGCATGAACGGCAGCACATCCGCGCGCATAGCGCTGGCTTGCTGCGGCTGGGTGTCGAATGCGCCCACCGCGTAACCCGTGGTCTCCGGGACGATCACATAGTCCGGTTCAAACGGGTGCGGTATAGTCGGATCGAGCGTGCCGTTAGGTTCTTGGAACAGAGGCAGCGCGTCTGTTCCGTATAAGTCAAGCGTTCCATCTGTCCCATTCAATGATTCCTCGGGGTATAAATCCGCGGCCAGCTCAACTGACGCTTCCGCCGACACCGGGAGCGCCATTACCAGCGCGAAAGTTAAGGCGACTATGGCGAGTATACATATAAACGCTCGCCGTAATTTGGCGATATTCATTTGCTATCCCTCCAACCAATAAACGATTGCTTTTGCAAGATTCATCCAATTCCTTTGTAAACATTAAGGCTCCTGTGTAAACATTACAGCAAACGCCTCGCGCCCGAGTACGTGTTCCTGTAATAGCCGCTCGTGATCGAGCTGATGGTCACTCTCCCCGTGCCTCCCGACGCCGCGTGGATGAACTGCCCATCCGCTATATAGATGCCGACGTGATCGTATTGTAACCCATTCCCCGCCACTGTGTCAAAGAAAACCAGGTCGCCCATTTGTAAATTTTGAAAACTGACGCTCGAACCCATCTGGCATTGCAGCCGCGTCGTGTGAGGCAGGTCGAAGCCTAACTGCTTGAATACGTACAGCGTCAGCCCCGAGCAGTCGAAGGTGGTCGGTCCGGCCGTCGCGTAAACATATTTTGCGCCTAGGAATTGTTTGGCGATAGCGATGGCTTGCGCGGCGCGTCCGCTTGCTGTGGAGCTGGACGACGGATTCGGGGATTTTGTTAAATCTGTCGGGAGGGCGGCGCTCGCAGTGTTCGCGCTGGCTTTCGGCGTCACGGTGTCTGCTTTGGTCTCCTCGGTTAGCGCGGCTTTGGCCAGGGTGGGCGAACCACCGACCAGCGACGCGCCGGCCAAGGTGGTCTCCATGGATTTGCCGAGCAGGGTTTTGAGCGTCACCTTCCCGGCGATTCCATCCCGCGCGAGAGACACCGACTGCTGGAATTGACGCACGGCTATCTCCGTCTCCGCGCCGTAATAGCCCGTGATCTGTGGGTATGTGTAGAATCCCTTCTTGCGCAAGGCTTCCTGCAGCAGCTCGACCGCGGTGCCTTCATCGCCGGGACGCAGCGATGTGATCGATGCCAGTGCGGGCACGGTTGTTAAGGCTAGACTTATTACTAGCATCACTAATGCTACCGTTTGCTTTATACCATGTCTGTTCCATTTCATCTGTGAATACCTCCCTTCCGGTATAACTCCGGATTAATATTGATTAATTAATAAGTTAGATAATCGGATAGTATATATCCAGACTTACCTTTATACTCCACCCATACCCAATCGCCTTCTGAACCGACCACGATTACCGACGTGCCGTGCGGGATTTTTTCCAGTACGACAGAATCGCGGTTGGCCTTTGCGCGCAGGTACACATTGCCCGTGCCGCTCTCCGTCTTTACCTTGGCGGTCGGGAGCGTGAACGCTTCGGCAGGTGTTGTTGTGGACGTATTCGTTTGCACTGGAACGCTGGCTACGACGGGTGCCGTGCTGCCATTCATTCGGATGAACTGCGCCGCCGCGTAGCCATACGTACCCTTGTAACGGATTTCCATCCACTGGCCGCTCTGGGCGTACACCTCGACGGACGCGCCTTGCGGGGCTTGGATGAGCACCTTGGCCTTGTTGGTCGGCGACTCGCGCAGATTCAGATGGCCGGAACTGGATTCCAGTGAGACGATGCCCGTGCCCAGCATTTGGGATGGCGCGCTGGCGGTAGTGGTGGTCGGAGCTTCCGGAGCCGCCGATGCTGTAGGACTGGGTAACGTTACCGCACCGTCGGAGGCATACCTTACATATTGGGATGCGATGTAGCCTGACCGTCCAGCGAACGTCGCCTTCAGCCAGCCGCTGGCATCGGTATTCTCAACCTGAATCGTCGACCCGTTGGGGATTTTTGCAACGACGTCGGCGTTGGATTTGGGGGATTTGCGCAGGTTTAGCCTGGCGGCGGGATCATCCAGCGCAACCACTGCGCTGATTCCACTGGACGCGGCGGTTGACGCGGTTGAATCTTCAGAAGATGAGTTATTATCCGCTAAAGCCGTGGCTGTGCCGCTGCCATTCAATAGGCTGGCCGTATAACTATGCTTGACCAGCGTCGCGCCAGGAAAGTAGAATCCCATAATCGTTAGATAATCATAACCTATCTTTGCCATCTGCTGCGCACCATATTGGCTAAGCCCGACGCCGTGGCCATAACGCCTCGCCATCAGCCGGAACCCATCCGAGGCAGTCTCGACGGTAAATAATTCGTTCTTCTGACCGGATAAGCTCATGCCCAGCGCGTTGGCTGCGCCGCCGAATAGATCCAGCGTTACACTTGCGGAGGATCCGTCCGTCTTGGTTACATTCAGCTTGAGTTGTGTGTAGAGGCGGCTGGGCGAATCATACTTGGGTGTCACGGTTTCGACGGCGTTAATCCGCGAGACATTGCCAGCTTTGCCCGTTACAAGGGATTGCAACGCGGAGGTATTCTGCGAGAATTCCGCGTAAATTGTCGCTTTGCGCACTGTGGAGCTGGGGTTGGCTAGGTCGTAAGGATCGTCCTGCAGTTTGTAGTACGGCAGCGCCGATCCGCCCCAGGCATGGCCATTCGTCTCGGTCTGACCGCCATTCGAGGATGAGTAGTACACGGAGCAGTATTCATTATTATACATCAGTGCCATGCCCGATGTGGCTTGTACCGCGGCCTTGACATTCGCGCCGCTGCCCGTGCCCTTGTATACCTGGTCGGATGTCGTGTCGCGCACGTCCCAGTCGCTGCCGGATGAGAGGCGCTTCATCGCGTACGTGCGCGCCGTGATCGCTTGGGCCTTCAGCGCGTCCAGCGGGAATGAGTCGCTCATCTCGTAACCGACCACACCCAGCAGGTAATCCTCAATATACACGCGGCAAACGAGCGCCGCCGAGCCGCCGGAATAGTAGAATCGGAAGTCGCCCGGATACACATTGCCGGACGCGCTGGATTGTTGAATTTTTGCGCCGGAACCGTTTGATGCGCGCGCCATCCAGAACGACGCACCCATGTCGTGGGTCGAACCGTTGACGCTCATGGTAAATGAGCCGCCGTTCGCTGAGACCGCGACGCTAGCGCCGCTGGGGATGCTGATACCGCCCGCTGTGTAGGCACCGGTGGTTGTCAGGTTGTAAACGCCGGGCTTGCCGATTGAATCCAGCCGTACGCGCACCATGCCATTCTCGTTGGAGGCGCGCGTGGTCAGCGGGATCTTGTCGGCGAGTGCGGGTTGTGATATGGTTAACATCGTCAGTATGGATAGGGTTAACGCTATTATTTTCGTAATAGCCTTCATGTTCAAGGACGTCGCGCGTTTGGTATGCATGCGTTGAATCCTCCTGATGCTGAATCTATGACGAAATTGTAACATATTGTTACGGCTTTGTCAATAATATATTTCGGATTCTTGTGTGTGATTTGGCTTGACCATGGCGGTGGGATATGGTATTGTTGGGGCGGTTAAATGCAAGACGATGGGTTATAAGGAGTGGATGGATATGGCGGATACTTTGGCTGGTACGATGAAGCTCGTGTTGGTACGGCATGGCGAGAGCGACTGGAACCGTGAGAACCGCTTCACGGGCTGGACGGATGTGGATCTGTCGGCGACGGGAGTGGCCGAGGCGAAGCAGGCGGGGGAAACGCTCAAGGAATATGGGTATGATTTCGACGTGTGCTATACGTCGTATCTTAAGCGGGCTATCCATACGCTGAACCATATATTGGAAGGCATGGACCGCGAATGGCTGCCCGTTTATAAGAGTTGGAAGCTGAACGAGCGGCACTATGGCGCGTTGCAAGGCTTGAATAAGTCCGAAACGGCTGCGCAGTATGGCGAAGCGCAGGTGAAGATCTGGCGGCGGTCATTCGATATACAACCGCCCGCGTTGGAGGAATCCGACGAGCGCAATCCGGCCAAGAGCGCGCAGTACCGGGCGGACGCTGGCAGTGCGCTGCCATTGACCGAGAGCCTGAAGGATACGATCGCGCGGACGGTGCCGTATTATAATGAAGTGATCAAGCCGGAGATTGAGTTGGGCAAGCGGGTAATCATTGCCGCGCATGGGAATTCGCTGCGCGCGCTGGTGAAATATTTCGATAATATTTCGGACGCGGACATCGCGGAGGTGAATATACCCACGGGCGTGCCCCTGGTGTATGAATTCGACGGCAAGTTCAATGTTGTCAAGAAGTATTACCTAGGCGACGAGGCGGCAGTTGCGGCGAAGATGAATTCGGTGGCTAACCAGGGGAAGGCGCATTAAGGTAATAATACTGGAGGAAACGGTAAATCCATTTTACGGTAAAAAGTAGGTCCAGGGCAATGCCCTGGTCAGGGGTCCAGGGGGCTGAAAGCCCCCTGGTGGGGCGTTGGGGCGAAGCCACAATCTAACGTTCCACCGTTCCAACCCCTAAGCCCGCCAGAAAATCAACAACTCGCCCATTCAAACAACCACGGCGGGCGTATATTAACCAGCAGCGCTACATGCGCCTAGCGAAGCGTTGGCGCATACAGATTAACGAGTTGCGCAAACAAAGATTTGCGAAACCAACACAAACTCGCTTCCCTTATTCAGAATATCGAGTTAGTGTTGGCATTGTAAGATTTGCGAAACCAACACAAACTCGCTTCCCTTATTCAGAATATCGAGTTGGTGTTGGCAATGTAAGTCTTTGTTTGCGCAATGTGTTTGTCTATATGCGCCTACGCTTCGCTGGGCACATGTACCGTTGCTGGTTAATATACGCCCGCCGTGGTTGTTTGAATGGGTGAGTTGTTGATTTTCTTGCGGGCTTAGGGGTTGGAACGTTGGTTTGGGGTTTCACCCCAACGCCCCACCAGGGGCTTCGCGCCCCTGGACCCTCGCCAGGGCATTGCCCTGGACCCACTTTTTACCGCAAAATGGATTGGCTGTTTCCTCTTAGGCAAACCTCGAGGGAGGCTGGCGTTTGGTCTGCACAACTCTGGCAGGCCAATTTCCATAGGGTTTACATAATGAAGTTTGTGTGGTATACTGGGTTTGGGTGGCAGGAGACGTTTGCCGGTTTATGTGGATACTGGCAAAGAAGAGGAGTTCTTAACCTATAATGAAATCCTCCTGGGCTAAATGGATCATCAGTATCCTTTTCCCTGTCGCTTCGCTGGCGTTCTTACTGGTACTTGGCTTCACCGCGGAGGATGTACATCAGGCCTGGAACGCGCTGCTGAACGTGCGGCGCGGCTTCGTATTCGCAGTAGCCGCCTGCTGGTGCGGGTACATAAGCCTACGCGCCTTAGCGCTGGTCATATACTGCCGCTGCCAAGGCCATCACCTAAGCATGATCGGCGCGCTGCGCGTAACACTGGTAGGCCTATTCTACGCAGGAATCACGCCCGCCGCGACAGGCGGCCAGCCCATGCAGGTATACGAGCTGACGAAGCGCTCTATCCCAGCAAGCGTCGGCACCTCAGCAGTGGCGGTCGAAACCGCCGGTTTCCAATTCCTGCTAGTGTTACTGACCACAGGCATGTGGGTAGTGCACGGCCGAACGGCCATGTCGCTCCTGACCCTCACAAGGTGGGTACTGACAGTAGGCCTCCTGCTGAATCTCGTGTGGACTGGCTTCCTCGTGCTCGTCCTTGCCAAAGGCACGTGGATCGCGAAACCCGTCGAAGCGATACTGCGTTTCCTTGGACGTATACGCGTGCTGCGCAACCCCGACAGGAATGTGGAAGGCCTGCGCAAATACGTCGGCGAATATGAGCAGATTGCTCAACAATTATTCAAACGCCCCGCGCTGATGATCGCGTCCGCCGCACTATCATGCGGTCAGGTGCTTTGTTATATGAGTATGGTGTATTTTGTGTACCGAGGCTTCGGCTGGAGCACAGTATCGTACGGCGTTATCGTAACGATCCAAATGCTCATGTACCTATGCGCGTCCATGATCCCTACGCCCGGCGCGTCCGGCGCGCAAGAAGGCTCATTCTACCTATTCCTTGGTAAGATTTTCCCCGAATCCAGCGTATTCCCCGCAATGCTCGTGTGGCGCTTCTTTACATACTACCTGACGCTGCTCGCGGGCGCGCTAACGCTACTAATAGGTATGCTGCGCACGCGGCGCGTTAAAATCAGCGTGAAGCCCGATCCGTCGCCCGGCAGTCCCTGATGGAGTATCACAATGGATATAACCTCATTACTTTCCCCGATAACGCACTCCACTCGCCCCAAACGCCTGTTGTTGTTACTAACACTGGCGTCAATACTCGCTTGCACTCTGACTTCATCCGCGATGGCCGCGGCTCCGTACTTCAACTGGCTCGTTGAGGATGGCCGAAGCGCAATGGCTTACCTGGACGGCGACGCTCTGTCGGATCGTGTCGAGGTCATCCCAAACCAAGGCTTCACCCAACTGGTCGTATCGTACGGCGATCAACGCAGCTCGGTTATCCCGATAGGCTCCGGCGACTCGATCGCATTGCTCAAACTAAGCTCTGGCGATTTCACGGGCGGCGGCGAGAGCGACTTGATCGCGCTGACATCCGACCCCGTGAGCGGTACTTATTCGATCACAATAATCTCTTCGCCTGCGGGCGAGTATACCGTTTACACCATGCCCGACGCGGCTACCGACGCGCATTATCGCTTTCAGGCGGAGTTCACGCGCGGTTATGTGCTGGAATTGAGCAGCCAAGCATATGATTTTGTGCTGAGCGTTCAGATCGGCGCGGACGAGACGCGCGCCGTTTACAAGGATGACGGCACGGTTCCGGCGACCTTGCGGGCGTCGGTATCCGGCTTCAACGATTACACGCTTACGATGTACAACGATCGCCTGGCTATGGACCTGTGGCAGACGGTTTCATCTACCGCACAGGAACAACCGCTGGGATTCATCGTCTCAACTATGGTATGGCAGGACGGCGCGCCGAGGCTGACAGCCCAGCGTTATGTCGCCAATTAGCGTCTACGGAATTCAATGAATGTACAGTAAATGTACATGAATGATTAAGGAGTGAACATGGCTCGCGTCAAAATATTGGCGGATTCGACATCCGATTTGACAAGCGACCTGATCAAGCGGTATAATATCGGCATCGTGCCGCTGTACATCACGCTTGACAGCGACAGCCTGATGGACGGCATCCAGGCGCATCCGCGCGATCTATATGAATACTTCGACCGCACGAAAAAGCCGCCGAAAACTTCCGCGCCTACGATCGGCGATTTCGTTGCGATATTCGAGCCGCTGGTAAAAGCGGGCGATGAGATAGTATTCATCGGGATTTCGGAGGCTATGTCCACAACGCTCAACAGCGCCAGGACTGCGGCCGCCGAATTCCCCGGCCACCCGATCTACTGCGTGAACAGCCAGAGCCTTTCATCCGGGATAGGTGAGCTGGTGCTGGCCGCGTGCGACCTGGCCAATGAGGGCCGCAGCGCCGCCGAGATCGCCAAAGCGTTGACGGACGTGATACCGCGTGTTCGCGCCAGTTTTGTGCTGGATACGTTGACGTACCTCTACTACGGCGGACGCTGCTCGGCGGTACAGAACATCAGCGCGATGCTGTTGAAAATTAAGCCGCGCATCGACGTAATCCACGGCGAATTATCGCCGACGGAAAAATACCGCGGCGGTTATGTAAGCGTGGCGCGTCAGTACGCGCAGTCCGTGCTAGCAAACGCGGTCGGCCGTATCGACCCAAAACGCGTATTCCTCACCTCCACGCTGGACACCGATCCTGCCGCGCTTGATGCGGTGCGCGAGGAGATAACCAACCTGCATTATTTTGACGAGGTGATCGAAAACCAGGCCGGCTGTGTAATCACAAGCCACTGCGGGCAGAATACTCTCGGAGTATTATTCATCGATAAGCCATAACCCTCGGCACTGGCCATTGACGATTCCCATACGTCCGACACCAACCCCCGTTCGTTCCAAACCCCGGGGGATGGTCGGGAAGGGGACGTGAGTCCCTTTCCCGCAGGAGCGGATGCGACGCGCGGAGAGGTAGCGAAGCGGTCATAACGCGGCGGTCTTGAAAACCGTTAGGGGGCAACCCCACGCGGGTTCGAATCCCGCCCTCTCCGCAGATTGAGGAATCCAGCATCTGCTGGATTCCTCGTTTTATGTGGAAATAGACGCCTCCCGGCCCCCATTTTACGCATACCTTTCGATAGAGACGTGGGCAACTCTGACATTGCTTGGGTATCTGGGAAAAAAACAGATAACAAATTTGCTGGAAAATTGTGAATAATGTCGACTTGACAATCGGCCTAATTGGTGTATTATGTTATGTATAATTCACACCTGTTAAGTATGAATTTGTGGGATCATTACGTCCACTACGAAACAAGGAAAATTGGAAAGTTGGAGGGGTCAATGAAAATGCGTAAAACCCAAGGTATTGTGGTGCTTCTCGCGCTAGCCATTGTGCTCGCTGCCTTTGGAGCAAGTTCTGCTGTTGCAGCGGACGCGTCGGCGCTGGAGCAGACGACGTTCAAGCTCGGTCACTTGAATTCCACCGCGCATCTACTTGGATTCGTGGCGCAGGAAGAGGGCTTCTTTAAGGAAGAAGGGCTCGACGCGGAGCTACTGCTGTTCTCCAGCGCCGGCGAGATGGTAACGGCGCTTGAAGCAGGGCAACTAGATGCCGCCTTCATCGGTTCTGTGCCAACGATAACGTTCCAAAGCCAGGAACATCCGGTCTCCATATTTGGCGGGGCGATGTCCAATGGCCATGGGTACGTGGGTAAGCCGGAGCTGTTCGACGGGCTGGATTCATGGGATATTACGATCCTGAAGGGCAAGAACGTCGCGTCGGTCAAGAACAGCGTGCAGGATCTCGAACTGCTGCAACTCCTTACCGAAGCCGGGCTTTCCTATGGCGCGCCTGAAGATGGCAAGGACGTCAACGTCATCTACTTTGACAGCCAGAAGGATGCGTTTAACGCGTTGGCGAATGAGAGCATTGACGCTGCCAGCGCTTACAGCCCTTATACGTCCATAGCGAAAAACCTGGGCTATGAGGTGATCTACTACTGCAACGAAGAGCCGTTGTTTGAGAATCAGCCCTGCTGCCGTCAGGTCGCGCTGACCGAAGCGCTCGAGGACAAACCCAATACATACGCCGCGTTCGAGCGTGCGATCATTCGCGCGTACAAGTTCTCGCAAGAGAATCATGATAAGACGATAGCGGATGTGAAGGTATACATCGACATCGAGCTTGACAGCATTGAGTTTGAGGTGTACGGCGGGCACGCGTTAAGCCATCCTGATCCGGATAAAAAAGCGACGAGCGCGCTGAAAACCGGAGTGGTCGAGTTCGGTTACACAACCGACTACGACATTGAAGAGCATTACAACACGGCCATCTACGACGCCGCGCTTGCTCAACTGCTTGAACAGGAACCGAGCGACCCGATATACCAGGAACTCCGCGCGCATTTCGATGCAAATGATATCTAAGATCGAGATAAAAGATCTGGTTGTTGATTTCAACGAGCGCGGGCAGAACCATCGCGCGCTCGACGGAATCTCGCTTAGCGTACCAGGCGGACAGTTTGTCAGCATCGTCGGTTCAAGCGGCTGCGGCAAGAGTACGCTGTTATCCGTGCTAGAGGGGCTTACATGCCCCTCTAGCGGCGTTGTATCTATCGATGGTAAGGTTATCACTAGCGATGGCAAAATCGTATCAGGTCCAGGCCTGGATCGCGGCGTTGTATTCCAGCAGTATTCGCTATTCCCATGGATGACCGCGCGAGAGAACGTGATCTTCGGCGTGAAGCAATCCAAGCGTGGTCTGTCCAACCGCGCGATACGCGAGATTGCCGACACATATCTCGCTAAGGTTGGACTGGCCGACGCCGCAAACAGGTACCCATCCAGGTTGAGCGGCGGTATGCAGCAGCGCGTGGCCATCGTTCGCGCGCTGGCCATGGACTGTGAAATATTGCTAATGGATGAACCGTTCGGGGCTGTCGACGCGAGGAATCGCGTAATTCTCCAAGAATTGCTTCTGGATTTATGGGCTCATGAAAGCACGCGCAAAACGGTGGTATTTGTAACGCACGATCTGGATGAGGCGATCTTTCTATCCGACAGGATCATCCTGCTCACGGACAGCCCAGGACGTGTGCGGCGCGACATTCCCGTACAGTTTCCGCGTCCGCGTTACCGTGAGGAATTGATGCGCTCGGTCGTTTATGACGACTACAGGCGCGAACTGTACGCCGATTTCTTTGGCGATCACCATAGAGAGGCCGCAAGCGGCGAGGTTATGATATGAGGCAAGGAAAGCGGTTTATACGCGTCTCGCATGTATTGTTTATTGTGTTCATGCTCATACAACTGCTGCCTACGGCTTCATCAAAGATGCGCGGCAAGACGGATTTGCCGGTCGCCGACGCGCCGGTTTACGCCATAGTTTTCATTGCAATTGTCGAGACTGCGCTTATAGCTGTTTCATTAATCATAAAAAGACGAAATTCAGAAAAGAACGCCTCACTGACATTGTTTTCAGATATAGCGTCATTTATATATGTGCTATTCATTGGTTGGACGCTGGCGACCGTGAAGCTGAATATATTGAGGGAACAGCTGTTCCCCTCATTAGGGATAGTTATAAGGCAGATTCTCCAGGACGCGCAGCCGTTGCTGACACATACAGGTGCGTCATTATTGTTGATAGTCAAGGGATACTCGCTCGCCCTGGTGATTGCCGTTCCTCTGGGCCTGGCCTTGGGCAGCAGCGCGAGGTTCGGATCGGCCGCTGCGCTGATATCGAAGTTCATCGGCTCGATCCCGCCGGTCGTATACATCCCGTATGGGATAGCCTTGCTGCCTACGTTCAAGACGGTCTCCGCCATGGTCATATTCCTGGCTTCGTTCTGGCCGATACTGGGCGGTACGATGAGCGGCGTCATGCTCATTGACAGACAGGTGATCAACGCTGCGCGGTCACTTTGCGTCCGGCGTTTTTCCATGCTGTTCAACATCGTCATCAATGCCGCGCTGCCTCAAATACTGCTGGGCGCGTCGCAGGCGCTCACCGTATCGTTCATACTGCTTACGTCCGCCGAGATGATCGCAGCGAAATCCGGGCTGGGGTTTTATGTGAAAAACTATTCAGACCTGGGGAATTATACGCGAACTATCGTCGGGGTAATAGCAATCGGTACCGTTATCAGCCTTGTATATTTCGCATTCAACAAACTGCAGCGTTTTTTATTAAGATGGAAGTAACATGCAAATAAATAATCAGGTATAAGGGGGATAAAATCATGGCAAAGCATTTACCTAGTGGCAATTACTGGCGCGAGGAGATCGAAACTCAATCCCGCGAACAACTGGGCGAGTATCAGCTCAAGGCGTTGCGTGAAGAACTGACGTGGGCGTATGAGCATTCGCCATACTATAAGCGCGCGTTTGACGCTGCAGGCGTGGTGCCGCCGGATCTTACATCATTGGCTGATCTGGCAAAATTCCCATTTATCGACAAGAAAACGCAGCGCGACACGCAGGGCGTGGGTTCTTTCCTGGGCGAACTCGCCGCTGTACCCGAAGAGGATGTTGTTTTCGTCTCAACATCCAGCGGTTCAACGGGCGTACCGACCATGAGCCCGTTTACCCAGCAGGATTTTGACGAATGGCAGGACGTCGAGTCCCGGCTGTTCTGGGCCGCGGGCATGCGTCCGAATGATCGATATGTCCATGCGCTCAACTTTTCGTTGTATGTCGGCGGACCGGATGTCATTGGCGCGCAACAGCTCGGCGCGCTGTGTATCTGGGGCGGCACCTTGCCCAGCGAGCGTCTGATCTATATACTGAAGACGTATCAGCCGACGTGTATATGGACGAGTCCTTCATATGCGTGGTATCTTGGCGAAACCTGCCGAAAGAGCGGCGTCGATCCACGGACCGATCTGTCAATCCGCAAGATAATGGTTGCGGGTGAAATGGGCGGCTCAATTGACGCGACTCGCGACGCGATCGCAGAGCTATGGGGCGCTGACGTGTATGACTTCTACGGGCTGTCGGATATATTCGGCGCGTGCGCCGGACAGTGCGAATACCACGACGGTTTGCACATCGCGGAGGATCACATCTATGTTGAGACGGTTGACCTGGTGACCGATGAACTGTTGAAGCCAGGCGAGCGCGGCGAGCTGGTGTTCACAACGCTTCGTAAAAAAGCTAGGCCGATTATCCGATTCCGCACGGGCGACATAGGCCGGTTCGTCATCGACAGGTGCAAGTGCGGGCGCACTCATGGCAGGATATTTGTTGACGGACGCAAGGATGATATGTTCATCGTCAGCGCTGTGAACGTTTACCCATCCGATATAGAGTATACAGTCCGGGAACTGCCAGAGGTCACGGGTGAATATTCAGTGCGCATCTATGAGGAGAGCTTCACCTGCAAGTTCGAGGTCACGGTCGAGAACGCCACCGCCGGAAAGGTCAGCGACGCTGATGTGGCAAGACGCGTAACCGACTCGCTTAAAGCTCGCATCGGCGTCAAGCCCGCCAGCGTGATCGTGCTCCCCGACGGCAGTCTTGAACGCAGTACCCACAAGGCGAAGCGTATCAAGGATGAGCGCGTCGTCACCAAAGTGAAATCACCCAGCGATTATTCGATTTGATGGAATTTGGTCGAAACAGGTTGAAACAGATCGAAACAATGATAGGACGGTTTTGAAGCGGCTATGAGAGGTTTATCGCAGCGCACATCCGGCTTTACCGATTCCGTTATACGCAGGATGACGCGTATATCGCAGCAATACGGCGCGATCAATTTGTCGCAGGGCTTTCCCGATTTTGATCCGCCGCCCCAGCTGCTTGACGCGTTGAAGGATGTGCGCTCGCTGCCGCATCAATACAGCGTGACATGGGGCGCGCAAAACTTCCGCGAGGCGCTGGCTGCGAAGCAAAGCGCGTACTTCGGATACCCCATCGATCCCAACAGCGAAATAGTCGTCACTTGCGGCAGCACGGAAGCCATGATGTGCGCCATGATGACGATTGTTAATCCAGGAGATAAGGTGGCGGTATTCTCACCGTTTTATGAAAACTACGCGGCGGATGCCATATTAGCCGGAGCGGAACCCATTTATGTACCGCTCACGCCGCCGGGGTTTGATTTCGATCCGGAGGTTTTAGAGGATGCGTTTCGAGACGGCGCGAAGGCGCTGATATTATGCAACCCCTCGAATCCGACAGGCAAGGTTTTCACGCGCAAAGAACTTACGATTGTGGCGCAGTTGGCCGTCAAATATGACGCGTACGTTATCACCGACGAGGTGTACGAGCATATCGTATACGCGCCTAATCGTCATGTATACATATCGTCTTTACCAGGTATGCGCGAGAGAACTCTGTGCTGCTCGTCGCTGTCGAAGACCTATTCGATCACAGGATGGCGGCTGGGCTATATTATCGCGCCTTCCGAGATAATTGACACGGCGCGGAAGGTTCACGACTTTCTGACAGTCGGCGCTGCCGCGCCTTTACAGGAGGCCGCGATAGCCGGACTCGTTCTCCCACAGAGTTATTACGATGCGCTTGCACACGAATACACCCAAAAGCGCGAACTGTTCCTGGCGGGCCTGCGAAACGCTGGCTTAGTATTCACTGAACCTCAAGGCGCGTATTATGTTCTGGTGGACATATCCGACTTTGGCTATGACAGCGACCTTGAGTTCTGCGAAGAGCTGGCGCGGAAGGTCGGTGTCGGCGCTGTACCCGGATCCAGTTTCTTTCGTGAACCCGTCAACGATCTGATTCGTTTCCACTTCGCGAAAAAGGATGAAACATTGCTTGCCGCGCTCGACAGCCTGTCATGCATCCGGGGGAGGATGCACAGATAATCTCTTATACAAACATCTCGAAGCCTTCCCTTCCCTTTCCTTGTAAAACATGGTATACTGAACCTATTGAGGAGGGCCTACCGAGATGAAGAAGTTCAATATTAACGGGCTGTGCATGCCCGCGAAACACTATATGGTTGATCTCAGCCAGCGAGTGCAGGAGATTGATCATACTTTAGTAGAATTGGGTGAGTACTTCACCATTAACCGTGGACGTCAGTATGGGAAAACGACGACGCTGCGGGCGTTAGAGCATTATCTATCGAGTAAGTATATCGTAATAAAAATCAGCTTTGAAGGGTTGGATGATTCGATCCTGCGAGATACTACGGAATTCATTCGATCATTTATCCTGACCTGCGCTTCCCAATTAGCTCGATCTGCTGTTGATGATAATATAATCAATAATTGGAAAGCTGATGCGGAAAAATTCAACCTGCTTATTCTTCGTGACCGAATCACAAAGCTGGTTTGTGCTTGTAACAAACCAGTGGTCTTGATGATCGACGAGGTCGATAAGTCGTCAGATAATCAGCTATTTCTTAGTTTTCTTGGTATGTTGCGTGATAAATACTTGACACGCGCTTCATATAGCGACGACGAGCATGAAGCGACGTTCAAGAGTGTCGTTCTTGCTGGTGTTTATAACATTAAGAATCTAAAGTTGAAGATTCGTCCTGATGATAAACATACCTATAACAGTCCATGGAACATAGCCGCGCCGTTTGACATAGACATGAGCTTCTCCGCCGATGAGATTGCGGAGATGCTTAAGGAGTATGAGACGGATCATCATACTGGCATGGACGTACAATCGGTCTCGCATGCGATCCATGACCAAACTTCAGGGTATCCGTACCTGGTCAGTGCGATCTGTAAGAAGATCGACGAAAGAACGCACGATTGGACGGTAAGCGGAGTTCAAAATGTTGTTTACCAGATGCTTCTGGAAACGAATACTTTATTTGATGACATCATAAAGAATCTCGAAAATAATGAGAGCTTCCGAGCTTTGGTGGAAGGAATACTGCTTCGCGGCGAGCGTGTTTCATTTGTGCCGTCCGATCCAAACATCTCATTGGGATTGATGTTTGGAATCTTAAAGCGAGATGGGTTGAGCGTGTCTGTCTCGAATCGCATATTCGAGCAGTACATTTATAACCATATGATATCTGTCATGCGCACAAAGTATCGTATTCCGGCGAGCGAAACCAGTCCATCGCAATATGCCCATAACGGAGTTTTGGACATGTCGCAAGTGCTATCGCGATTCTCTTTGCTTATGAAAACAGAATATCGCAAACGTGACGCTCGATTCGTGGAAGAAAATGCTCGATTACTCTTCCTTATCTTCCTAACCCCCATCATCAACGGAACTGGCCACTACGCGGTTGAGGTACAGACACGAGATGACATGCGAATGGATATAGCCGTATTCTATGGTAAGGACGAGTTCATTGTTGAGTTGAAGCTCTGGCATGGTGAGAAGCTTGAACATGACGCATATGACCAGATAACCAAATACCTGGATGCGAAGGGCAAGCGTAAGGGTTATCTGCTAGTATTCTGCGGCAACAAGATAAGGCAGCCGGAGCGAGGGAAGTGGGTAAATCATAACGGTTATGAGATATATGAAGTGATCGTGCCCTTTCTGGAAGAGACATGAGCGGGTAACCACATCCCACGCCTAAAAAACCCTATATTTATCGCAAATATTTCAAGGGGCCGGCAACCGCCAGCCCCTCATCTTTAGTATAAACCGAAACCTTTACTTGTACAGAGCCTCCAACGCGGCAGCAAGCGGCTGCTTGAACGTCTCCTGGAACTGCGCGGGGGTCAGCTCGCCGTTCATGATCGGCACCATCGAAAATCCGCCGTACTCCGTATCGATGCTCAAGCTGCCCCACGGATCGAAGCTGACCGACCACATCATCATGTTGTTCAACCGTATATTGTTCTCGGCCAGTTCCTCATTGCCCAGCGCCATTGCGACATCGATCTGCTCGCTCCAGGACAGCGGCACATCATCCGGGTCGATCACATCGTAGGTATAGATGTTATCCCAGACGCCGCCGTACCAGTCGCGCATTTCCTTGAAGGCGTTGTATACCAGCGATGGATCCTCAACACCCTTGGGGATTACCCAGTAATTGCCAGTGACCTTGTTGTGCGTGTTGGTGTCCTTGTTGCCGCTTGGCCCGACCGGGTATGGCACCACCCCTATCTCAAAGGGCAATGGTTTGGCCATACCGCCGCCGCTGTACACGTCGGTGCCGTTCAGTATCCAGTTCGCCGCGTCGAAGAACGCCAGGTGCCCGTCGGCGTAGTTATTGTTCGGCGTCCAATCGTCGGCATTCCAGGGCTGAGCGACCTTCAGATCGACATACAGTTTCGAATACAGATCGAGCACCTCGCCCGTGGCTGCGCTTAGCAGCCCGCCTTCTACCGAGGCGGCGATGTTCGCGCCATTCGAACGCAGGAACCCATCCAGTTCGTCCGTCCAGAATCCGCCCAGCCCATATATCGGCGTGCTGCCCGTAATGTCGGTCAGCTTCGTGCAGTAATCGATGAACGCATCCCACGTCCACTCGCCGCGATCCCATAGATCTTGCGGGTTTTCAAGGCCTTTCGACTGGAGCAGCGTCCAGTTGAAACCCAGCATGTATACGGTCGTGTCGCTGTTCTTGTCCGCAAATGCGTAGGACCTATCCTGGAAATCCATCTTGAGCGCGCGTTCCACCTGTTGAGTGGTGAATACGTCGTCGTCCGGCGTGGTCAGATCCTCCAGTGCGTACAGATAGCCATTGACTATGTACGTCAAGCCAAACTGTATGTCGACGTTGTAGATGTCCGCCTCGGGCATGCCGGAGAGCACGCCCTCGTCCAGGCTGATCTGCTGTCCGTCGAATGTCGTGCGAATAAACTCGAACTTAACGTTGTACTTTTCCTCGATCTCCAGCAGACGGTTGTACTCGGCCTCCTTAGCTTCGGGACGGATAAGGAAATCCTCGGCCTGTTCCTCGGGCATCAGGTCGGAGTAGTAACCCGGATTTGTGAAGCCGAACCAATTGGCAACGCGGATAACGCGCTTGCCGTCCACATACTTCGCCTGGCCCATCGTGCCCGTGGGCGCTTCGGGGTTGATGGCCGCCAGCGCTCCGCCTCCGAGCGATAAGCTCAATACCAAAATCAGCGCCAGAACTGCAGTGAGTATCTTCCTCATAGTCAATCCTCCTTAGATAATTATCGTTGGGTTGATTACTTAAGCAATAGGTAGATGCGCGTGATCGTGTCAGCGCCGTCCCACGCACCGTAGCCGACATTTTGTACCTCGGTTATTTGGTCGAAATCCTCCAGCGAGAGCGTCAGACTCTGGCCTTCCTCTTTCTCGACCAGCCCATCGTTCAGCTCTATTTCGCGCCAGCCCTGCTCCGCCGGACCGCCTACCACCTGGACAACGAATTTTCCCGCACCAGAGTTAGTATCGAGCGGACTGGAGCCATCCTCGCGCGGCGCGTATTCGACGACCAGCGCCTGTGCGCGCTGCCATACCTCCAAGCCTACCTCGCCGCCGGAGTTGTAGTTGAGCCAGCCGCCATCAAACGGCGCCACACCCAGTTCGTATACTTCAAGATCCTTCTTGACGACCAGGCTAATCTTGGTGATGGTGTCCGCGCCATCCCATGCGCCATAGCCGACATTCTGCACCTCGGTGATCTGGTCAAAATTCTCCAGCGAGAGTTTGAGCGACTCGCCCTCGGTCTTTTCGACCAGGCCATCGTTCAGCTCAACCTCGCGCCAGCCCTGTTCAGCCGGACCGCCTATGACCTGGATGACGAACTTGCCCGCACCGGAGTTAGTGTCCAGCGGACTTGTGCCATCCTCACGCGGCGCATACTCGACCAATAGGCCGACGGCCTTCTGCCAAACGTCGATGCCTATGTCGCCACCGGAATTATAGTTGAGCCAGCCGCCATCGAACGGAGCCTCTCCCAGCGTGACCAGCTCGGTTGCGTAGGTTGCCGCTACCTGATCGTAACCCTCCGGGAAGTCAGCGCCCGCATCCAGATTGACAGGCAGGAAGTTCAAATCCTTATCCCGGAAGGAGATCGAACAGATGTATACGTTGTTTTTGCCCGTATAGGCGGTACCATCGTCCTGGGTCGGTTCGATCAAGATATAGTTGTGCGCGCCGGGAGTAAACGGCTCGGCCAGCTTAACGTATATATCCTTGATGTTGTTTTCAGGCACCATTATCGCGAACTTGCTAATTGTTTCGGTCAGCGGTTCGCTGCCATCGCCCGTGTATGTGTGGATCTTGCCGGACACTGGGTGGAATGACCCATCCAGCCCTTCAATGCCCACTCTGATGATGATCTGCTCCACCTTCACCAAATCCTCATCGGATAATAGTGAACTGACTGATATGCCGATGCCAGGGATCTTGCCGCCGACAGGCGCGACCTTTACCGCCGGGGAGCCTCCGATTTCACTCAACTCCAGTATGAAATCAGGGCTGGTCCCGCTGCGGTTGTGGTCGATCTGCAGGAACGCGTAGTTGCCATTCTGGAATTGTACGCTGAGGTCTTCCGCGAATGCGGCGCTCATCGTGACGCCAGTGAGCAGCAACGCCAGCGCCGCGACGACCGCGAGCGCTGAACGCCATGGGATGCCCGTCCGGGATTTGGGTTTGTTTCTCATTCCGACCATTCCTCCTCAAAATGTGTTCTGAGTGTGTTTATGTTAATATCATTAACCGACTTAACCGACGATCCCGCTGCGCTCGACCCCTTCGATGAACTGTCGCTGCAGCACTATGTATGTCACCAGCAGCGGCACGATCGTCAGCACGACGCCCGCGTACAGGTACAGGGTTGTGAGCGACGGATCGCGCAGATCCATCTGGCTGGACACTGTTGCCTGCAGACCGGATAGCATCTTACTCAAAACAATCCTCGGACTGATCGAGAACAGCTGCGCGAAAAACTTATCGTTAAACTGCCAAACCGTGGAGAATATGAATACCGTCAGCGCGGATGGTATGGCATTGGGCAGCATCACGCGGAAATATGTGTAGAACGCTCCTGCGCCGTCAATCTCCGCAGCCTCCTCAATCTCCTTGGGTAATCCCCGGAAGAACTGCGTGAATATATAGATGTACAGCCCCGACCTAAGCCCCGACCCTAACGCCGTCATAATGAACATGGGTATGGGCGAGGACAGCAGGTTGATCGGTACGCCGCGTATCCTCGATACTATCCCCAGCGGGTCAAAACTTTGGAAGAACATATACAGCGGCAGCATTATCGTGTGGTTGGGGAGCACGATCATCAGGATCAGGCATGCGAACAGCAGCCGTTTCAGCGGGAACTCAAACCGCGCGAACCCATAACCCACCAGCGAGCATACAAACACCTGTATCAGCGCAAGCGCGATGACGTACAGTATGTTGCGCGGCAGCACGTTCCAGTAATCCATCGTCTTGATGGCTACAGTGAAGCGTTCCAGTGTCGGGTACTGGGGTATCAGGTAGACCATCGGGTTGAACTTATCCTCGTTAGAGAAGAACGCGTTGACCGCTATACCAATCAGCGGGTTCAATATGACATACGACACGCCAATGATCAGCGCCCAGCGGAACAGCGCCACGCCGCTGCTCTTCGCGCCGGTGATGAACCGTCCGCGTGTATTTACGGATGTGATGTTATTCGTCACAATTCTCACCCCCTTCCGCTAATTTTAGTAACTAATTCTGATAAAACGCGTGTTTGGATACGATAGCGGATGCGATCATCAGTATGCCGCACATCGCAACCATGCTGATCAGGCTGAAAGCGCTGCCCAGCCCGTATGACTTCGTCGTACCGAATATCGTGTCGTAAGATAACTGGATTACATCGCTGCCTACGAACGAATCCACGAGCGTGTAGACCATGTTCGTCACGATGAGCGGCGAGACCATCGGCAGGGTTATCTTCCAGAACGCTTCGTACGAGGTCGCGCCTTCAATCTTGGCCACCTCATACAGCGCGGGTGAAACCGACTGCAGCGCGGCCAGGAATATCACAATCTGTACGCCGGAACTGGTTATGATGGTGTTGATCCGCTCTACCGCGCCGACGATGTATTCCAGTGCGACACGGGGCAAGCCCAGGTCCGCCAGCATGTATATATAGTATGATACGTTAACCGAACCGCCAGCCGCCTGCATGACGGTAGCCGACGCGGGGCTGATGCCGCCCAGCATCAGCGCGCGGGCCATGTCCAACGCATCCGAAATGGCGGGGGCATTCAGTATCACGGGCAGGAAGAATATCGCACGCACGACGGTGCGCCCTCGGAATCGCTGGTTCAGCATGACCGCCATGAACAGGCTGAAGAATAGTATCAGCGGCACATCCAGCGCCATATTACCCAGCGATGCCGTGAGAACCTGCTTGAACGAGGCGTGTTCGCGGAATGCGTACAGGTAATGCTTTAACCCAACGAACGTGAGGGTATAGCCGCCGTGCGCGCCTATTGTCAGATCCGACAGGCTGAACTGAATCGACTGCACCAACCCGCGCGCGTAAAATATGGCGAAACCCAGCGCGAACGGCATCACGAATACCCATCCGAGCAAGCCCTTGCGGCGTGATAACGACATCCGCCGCTTGCGCCGATAGGGGGTTGGCTGACCCGTATGCTGGGTTGAACGATTTGCGGGAACCGTCACCGCGCCACACCTCCCTTTACGACACAATCCATGGCCGGAATGCGCGTGCCGTCTATTACATAATCAGTATCGTTATAGTTGATGAATATTGTTGTACCGCCCTCGTATTCGACACGCTTCACGCCGGGCGCGACGGTGGTATGTGACACCATGCCCTTGCCTGAAACTTGCGACAGCGCGGTGTTGACTGTCGAATAGATGGACGCCGCAGCATCCTTCCATACGGAGAATGTGCTGCTGTAGTTGGTATTCAGCGCGGAATCCTGCATGCGGGTGACATCCTCATAAGTGAATGTGAAGTGCGGCGACGCGCCGAACTCGATCAGCCGCAGCGCGGCGGGTTGCCACAGTTCTGGCGCGTAGCTACCGCCCTGCACGGACAGGTTCAAGGCGCTGCCCGTGTATGTGATGCAGCCGCTTAGGATCATCTCAATCCAGGGGATTTCCTCGTCCACGATATTGTATGCGTTGTGGCCCAGCGGCGCGTCGGTTATCTCTGCGGCGAATGGCCACGCGTACGCGTTCCCGCCGCGTATGGTAAGGTTATAACTGCCGGCCAGCTTCGCCAAACTGTCCACAACCAGCTCTTCGGCCTGGTCGCGCGTGATGATCTCCGTACGCTTGCGGTCGGATACGAGATAGCTACCCAGGTCGCGCAGACTCACGCCCGATAAGTCATAACTGGAGTACGCATTGATAAAGGAATCCACATAACGGCCCACGAACTTGGGGCTGATCAATTCAAAATATGCCTCCGGGTAGGGGCGTCCGCCATCCTGGTCATACGTAAGCGGGTTGAGCCGACCAAATACCGCGGCGTACCCGTAGCCGCAGTAACGCGAATTCTCCAGCGACCAATTATATCGCTTGGAATTGAATGGCACCTGCTGGAATATCACGTCGGTGACCAGCTTGCCACCGCGCGATTCGACATCGCTTGCCAGCGCGGTCAACTCGCTGACATCGCCCAGCGCGCGTTCGGGGATGATCCTGTCCGCAACGTCGTGGTAATACCCACGATTAAACCATCCTTGATAGTTCACGACTAAACGACCGACGCCCGATAGGTTCAGTTCATCTACGATCGAGCGAGCCTGGGCATACGTGGTCATGGGAATCTGGCCCTGGTATGCCATACCCAGGAAAAACATCCTGCTCCTCACGCTACCTATCAGGTCCATGAAAAGCGGTATGTCGTCCGTTGGCTCCTGCTGTTTGAGGATACCCTCGGCGATCAGCCGCTCGTGCTCATAGCGCGCCATTCCGCTGTAGCCGTCGTATTCATCCGTAAGGAATGAATAGCGCACTGTCAGCGGCAGATCGGCCTTCACCTTCTCGACGACAGGAATGCGCGTGCCTGACGAATTCGCGCCGCTCACGCGCACCAACGCCGACGTGCGCAGTGTAAACGATGGGTAGACCGCGTTATACGATGTGAGCTTGCCGGAAACGCTGGCGAATATCTGCGCCAGAGAAGCGCCATTGTCAATACTCGCCAGAATCCCTTGACCATCTTTTTGAATACCGAACAATCCTATACGCACAGGTTCCGCCTGATCATACGTGTAGTTATCCAATAGCATCGGGTCTATATCATAAACAAACTGGCGGTAATCCTCGGCGCTGGTCTTACCATTGTTGAACCGTATAAGCGAACCGGAGCCGTTGGGTACAACAACATAACCTTCCTCGGAGATACCCGCCGCTCCAAAATATGGCAGCAGTCGAATGCTGTCGATTGCCGCGCCGCCCATCTCCGTGATATGGCCCGTCGGAATGACGGCGATTAAGCTATCTCCCTCCAGCCGATATTCGACAGCAATCACGAAGCCGGGCTTCTGCTGGACGTCCGCGCCGGAATTAGCCTCATCCTCGATGCGCATTTCATTGGTGTAGCCTATCTGCTCAAACTGCTTAATGAGGCTTTTCTGGCCGCTGGGGTTGTTGATGACGGAGGTGAGCAGTTTGACAGTGCCGGGGTGCGTGATGTCCGCCTCCCAGCGATTGGCCAGCAGGTTGCGGGTTTTCTCCTCGGGTATGGCAGAGAGAATCTCGGTGAGACGTTCCTGCTTGACATACAGCGGCAGTATGCCCGCCTTGGGTTTGGTATCGCCCATCGTGTATGTCACGCGGATGCCGTCCGGGATGGCGTTAACCTCCACTTGATTGAGCAGAGTGGCCATTTTGTAAGAATTGATCTCGGCGACGTTGCCGTTTGTGTCGAAGTATGTCACGATTAGCTGGGACTGCAGCGACTCCTTGTTGCCGGGGTTGGCGATAGGGTCGCTGGCCGCGTCGGGCGGATTGCTGTATGTAGTCTGCTTTGTGCGCTTGTCGTATACCGCCATGCTTCCGGTCTTGGGTTGGATGAATAACGCCAGCGCGTCGGATTCCAGCGCGGGTTGGTAGCCATCCACCGATACGGATAGCCCTGTCAGCGGCGTGAACGCCGACGCCTCGGCAAATTCGACAGATTCCGACAGCACGGCCTTATAACCATCGTACAAACGGTAACGGAATGTCAAGTACAACTGGTACGCGCCAATGGCCAGCACAGTGATCACCACGGCCAGTATCACTATACGCCGCAGTATGCCGCCGCCTTCTCGCGGGGCTTTACGCCAGGCCTTGCGCTGTGCGACCATGCCGCCGACACCTCCATTAACCACGGAATATCAACTCCGTATATATGCCATACCCGAATACATATACCTGCCGCACCATATCTGCCAGCAGCAATATAAAGAACACTATGATGAACATAGCGAGTATCGTCAATATCAGCGTGCCCAAGGTCTTGATCAGCGTATAGTTGTGCACCGTCATGATGCCTACGAGTACCAGCACTCCGGTCCACACCAGACCCACGGCAATTATGACAGTATAAAAACCCTCCTCGCCCGAGGCCAGGAATCGGCTGACGACCGTACCCAACGCCAGCGCAATGATAGCCGGAATCAGCGCGTAGCCCACAACCGTAATGATGTCCCTGAAACGCCCCTCGCCATTGAGCAGGCATGTCACAGACCAGTTACCAATGGAGAACAGCAGCACCAGCCCGACAATCGCGCCCGATTCGGCTAAACCGTCTATAGAGCGCGTATAGACATTGTTGACCACAAAGCTCGCCAACAGCCGGTTAGTCGTATAGCATACGCAGAACAGCAGCGTCATCAGCAGCGCCAGCGCGGGGCTGCCCTTCTCGCGGTAGCGTATCTCGTAAAATCCATCCGACGGGTGGGAGAGGACGCGCAGCATCGAGCGCCAACGCTCCGCGCCAAACAACGAATTAGTTATATATAATGCTTGGTTATACATCATCCATCACCCCCGTATCGGGCGTATCCTGCTGGGTACGTTTGCGCTTACGCAGGTAAGTAACTATAAATATTGCGGCAACTGCCGTGACAGCTGCGGTCAGTATCCAGCCCAGGTTTTCCTTGAGAATCTCGTTGCGGTAGCGTTTGAATGCTATCGAGTAATAATCACGGCTCATACCCAGCCGCAGGTATTGCATGGCCTGATAGTTGTCGCCGGATGTGAGATAGGCCTTGCCGATGCCGACGTTAGCCAGCTCCAGGTTCCCATTCAGCATCAGGACTTGGCGCCATTTTTCGACAGCCAGCGTTTCGTCGCCGTCGAATCGCAGACCGACGGCCTCGTTGATCAGGCGGCCATATTCGGTTTCCTGAAATATGGCGATCTCGCTGCGCACCTGGTCGAGCACCAATATTCTGCCGCCCGCGCATGCTATGGCGGTTGGCGTGCGGAATGTCCCCACCTGACTACCCAACCCGCCGAAGGTATACAGCAGGTTGCCCTCGTGATCATACGTGAAAATCCTGCCGCGCGTGCTGTCCAGCAGCGAGTAGATGCCCTTACCTTGGTAGGTGACGTCCACTATTCGGGAAGCCCCAAACTCTGCTGCTTCAAGATCGCCGCCCAAATTCTTGTTAACGCCTGTCTTGGCGACGTCCTCACCCTTGGGATTCAGGCGGCTGACGGCCTTTGTACCCTTAGGATCCATGTAGGACGCGTAGACAAAGCCCACGGGATCCACGTCCAGCCCGGTGAATTCAGTTGGGATATACAGGCGGCTGTTCGCGCGCTCCTGTTTGCTGGACAGCGCACGCCAAAACCGTTCCCACATCGTAATCGTAACCCCGATTGTACCATAGAATCCTGTGAACGTGCCGTCCGGGTCAAACATCATAATTCCTTGGAACATATTCTGTGCTATAACATATATGCGTCCAGCATAATCCACGGCCACCCGCAGCGGCGTGAATACAAAGTCGGATGGCAGGGCCTCATTCTTGGGATTCTGTACGATCTTCACGAGGGTACGGGCATCCGGTTCCAGCACGACCACGCGGCGGTTGCCCGAATCGGCGATGTATATACCGCCCGTTTCCGAGAGCGCGATGCCGGATGGCGAGGCGAAGCGCTCCGCGTTGCCGCCATTGTCGAATCCGGTTAGTATCGCGCGGACTGTGCGCAGGTCGGGTTCAACAATGATGATGCGGTTGTTGCCCGTATCGGCTATGTAGAGTGTGCCGTCGTCCGCGATCGTGATGTCGCGGGCCTGGCTCAACGGGGTGATGCCCAGCGTCGCGCCGCTGATGCTGCGCTCTGGCAGATACGGCGGCGGCGTTAACTTGACGACACCCCAGTAGTCGAATGTGTACGACTGGTAGGGCGCGCTTTCGGCCAGCACAGTCGATGCTGTTGCCGACATAATGATTACACAGAGCAGTATTACAGATACCCGGCGGATCATCCGCGCCTCACCCCTTTCAATCGTAGTATAATAGTTATTAAACTAATCCTTCATGCCTGACGTCGTCATAGTCTCAAGGATTCTGGACTGCGCAAGCAGGAAGAACGTTATCGGTATCGCCGCGATGATGAATCCCACCGCCGCACTTGCGCCTGCACGTTGAGCGCCGCCCGCAGCGATCTGCTGCATTGCGAACTGCAGCGGCTTCAACTGCTCATCACGCAGGAACATATACCCTGTTTGCCCCCACATGGACTGGAATTGGAATATCGCCAGCGTCAGCCACGCGGGTTTGACATTAGGCATTATAATGCTCCAGAATACGCGGAACTCACTCGCACCATCCAACCGGGCGGACTCCATCAGCGAGCGGGGCAGCTGCTCCATGAATTGCTTCATTAGATACAGGCCCATGCCATAGCTGCACGCGGGCAGGATCAGCGCCAGGTATGTGTTGTTGATATGCAGCGCCGTTATTATCAGGTAATTGGGGATCTGCGTCACCGTCCATGAGAACATCATGGAGAGCACGACCAGGTTGAACAGCAGCTTCTTACCGGGAAAATCCATCTTCGACAAAGGGTATGCGGCCAGGGATGCCAGAAGCACATGGCCCAGCACGCCACCTCCTGTAATTATCAATGTATTAAGTATATACCGCGAGAAGGGCACCCATGACCCTGAAAGAATCACAAACAGGTCGGCGAAGTTCTCCAGCGTGGGATAGCGCACGAATATGCGCGGCGGGTATTGGAATATCTCGTCGAGCGGTTTGAGCGCGTTGTTGACTATCATCACCAGCGGCAGCGCCATGAACACGCCGCATATGATCATCAGCGTGAACAGCAGGCCATTGCCCGCCACGGAACGGTTGAGCTTATGCCCACGCGCGGCATGGAGCCGCTTGCCGGTTTGCGCTGAACGGTTGGGCTGCAACGCGCGGGGTTTTGGAGCCGCGTGCGTCATTCGCCGACCCTCCTTAGCAATTTCTGCACGAGTTTGTTGGAGCCAATCATCAACAGGAACAGCGTCGTCGCGATCGCGGAGGCATAGCCCATCTCAAATCGAATGCCGCCGTAGTCCAACAGATGCGTGACTATTGTCGAACCGACGTAGTTGACCGAGGGGTTTCCAGCCAGATTCAGCGAGACATCCGCAATGGCAAATGACTGCGTGATCTGCATGACCGCGCCAAACATCAACTGCGGACGCATCGCGGGCAGGGTCACGAACCAGAGTTCCTGCCAGCGGTTCTTTACGCCGTCTATAGCGGCCGCTTCATACAGCGAGTTGTCAATCGTCTGCAGGCCTGCTATGAACGCGAGGAAACCAGTTCCAAGACTTAGCCATAATTGAACCACAATCAGAAATGGCATAACATACTTTTCGGTAGTCATCCATATTTTCGGCTCATTCAAAATGCCTAAGCGCAGTAGTATACCGTTTAACAATCCGTATCGGTCGCCGGTCAGGATTATATTCCATATCAAGTATGCCTGACCGCATATCGACGGCGCGTAGAATATCAATGTCAGCGCGGCACGGAGCCAACCCTTGAACTCATTGATTATCCACGCGAACAACAGGCACAGCAGGTAGCTGGCCGGCCCCGTAACCAACGCCAGCATGAGAGTGTTCTGCAGCGCCTTCATGAACAGGTCGTCCTGCAGGAACAGCTTTAGGTAATTCGCCCAGCCGATGAATCGAGGCATGCTCAGCGCGTCGAAATATGTCAGGCTGATACCCATGGCCATCAGCACGGGCAGTATCGTGAACAGTGTGAACAGTATAAAGTAAGGCGCGAGCATCACATACGCGACGCGGTTTTTCCACATGCGCTGCCAAGTGGTGGGTGGACGCAACGTCCGCAATGAAACCTTTGCCAAGTCGCCAGTCATCTAGAAACCCCCAGTATTGGTTCAGTCCGGATCGAGCGGCAGCCCGAATTCCGTACGCTTGTAGCGAATCTCATCGTTAATCAGTATAACTTTATCCGTCAGCGCCTCGCGCGGGGTTACGGACAGCGGCTGCAGTTGATCCAGCGGCGGCGTGGTGACAGAGTAGAAAGCGTTGTTTATATTGCGATAAGTAAAGTAACCACCCGGCACCTGCGGGATACCCTTGGCCCAAGACTGCTGCTCCTTCAGCGCAGCGAGGTCAGCCGTCGGCCAGGGCATATGGTCAAAGGCTTCCAGATTCGCGGTGGGGACACGCGCGGAGGCACCCATCAGGCTCTCCATCTCGCGGCCATAGGCGATCTGCGTTTCGGCGGAGGTCCACCACTTGAGGAATTCCCAACTGATCTCCGGCTGGTCGGTGTCGCGCATCACTACGCACGCGCTGCCATTTCCGCCGACGCTGCGGTCGATGGAGCCGTCATCCCGGCGGGTTCCGGGCACGGGAGCCATGCCCCACAGCCCGCGCAGATCGGGCGCGGAAACCTGCAGGTTATTGTAGACCGTGTAATCCGCGATGACCATCGGGCACTCGCCTGTGCGGAAACGTTCCTCCACGCTGGTGACGCGATCCAGCTTGTAATCCGTGTAGAATTCAGTATACAGTTTGAAGGCCTGTATGGCCTCCTCATCAACCAGGGCTGAACGGGTCGCGTCCTGGTTGTAATAGCGACCGCCATTTTGGTAGAGTATCATCGCAAAGATATTCTCACTGGGGATCATGCCGATCTCCATTTGAGAACGAGCGAGCGTGGCCAGCATTACGGCCACATCATCCCAAGTCTCCGGAATCTTTTGACCCATCTGCGCCATGATGTCCTTGCGGTAGAACAGCATCGGGAATACCTGGGTCTCGGGCAGCGCATATATATGGCCATCGAATTCATACGGTACCATTGCGCCTGACGCAAAACGCTGTCGAATCTCACCTATATCGGAAAACTGGGATAGATCCAGCACCGCGCCGCGCTGACCGTAATTCATCGGCAGATCCCAGCCGACCTGGATGGCGACGTCAGGGCCTTGCCCGGCCAGAGTCGCCTGCAGCAGAGTGCTCATATCTACTAGCATAACGTTTACGTTTACTCCAGTTTCGCTCGTGAACGTATCGTCGATCAATGTCTTTATAACATTCGCCTGATCGCGGCCGGAACCGACCCACAGCGTGATCGTCCGCTCATCCTGGGTGACATTGCCTATGGCGTTATAATCAATCACGAATGAGTACATCAGCCGCCGTACCTCGAACGAGGCCTTCGTCAGGAATGGGATTCCTGGGGCCGCCAGCTTCGTCTCGGGTGATTTGATGGTGATGTCGTCCAGCTGCAGTGGCTGCAGCATGGCTTCATTAAGCCAAGTGCCGCACGCTCGAACATTTTTCTTGAAGTCGGCGATCACTCGGCCGTAGCGTTCGTTATCCTCGATCAGGGTATCCAATTGGTCGCGCATCGTAACCAGCGCGCGTTCGCGGTCCGATGAACTCCCAGCGTCGGCGCGAAGGCGGTCGATCACCTCGGTCAGGCTGTCGCGCACGGACTCCATCTGCCCAGTCAGCAACGGAAGGCTGCGCTCAATCTGGTAGTCGCGGAAGCGATCGGGCGCGACGCCGGTCAGCTGGATCACCTGGCGATATATGGCATTGAGTTGATACACCGCGTCGCGCACCGATGCGATAATCGCACTGAACCCACCCAACGTGGCCTCCATACGAAGGGTATGCTTGCCCGCCGTCAAATATATGCGATATGGTTCACCAGTGGTGTTGGATAGCGTAACCTGCCGCCAATCCTGCGCGTATGTGAACGGATAGTCGGCCAGCTCCGCGAACGGAACCGCACCGTCGATCATAATCTTTCTTGATACATAGATACCGCGCTTCAGGTTCTGGTTGACATGCATACTTATATTATAGTATCCATCGCTCGGCGCATAAAAATCCCATTCTATCCATTGGCCTGCGAACCGCCATGAGTTGCCGCCGATCGTATTGATCAGCAGCAGCTTCGCGCTGGAAGGCGTGACGGAGGGCGAACCCAGTTCCTGCATAGGATAAAGCATCTGGGAGGATGTGCGGACGGTATCTTCAGCCTGAATGATTACTGGCGCGCCGACTGCATCCTTTGCGCCAGCCTCATCCCACCGACGTTTGTATTCCGCATAGGTTACGGTGTGCGAATCATCGACGGGGTTGAATACTATGCGCCGAATCAACATCGGTTCGCGTATGGAATACAACGTTATAATGTGCTTGCCCTTTTCCAAGAAAACCCGCAGCGGTTGGGTTACGTAGCCATCAGCGTCTAAGAAGTCGCTGAGCGTCCATTCAGGCGACTCGACCATCGCCGGGCGGCGGTCGTTGCCCTGATTATCCTTTTCCCATATATACGTGCCCGTGTCGTCGTTAAGCGGCACGCTGCTGCGCCAAAACCTGGCAAACTCCACTCGCGCAAACTCGCGGCAGGGCAGCCGGCCATCCACAAACAACGCTCGCTGAATCGACGCGTTCTTGCCTGATACCGGGTAATACTCCAGCGCGGGCGAGTACCAACCATCGGCGGGAACGTCTATGATATACTGAATCAGCGCGTCCTCATCGGTATAGACGCTGACGCCGGGGTTATTCTCATAGTTCAACGACACGTCGGGAACGGCTGCAGAGTTCGGCGTTTCGTACCGGATGAAGTCTCCTGCACTGATGGTTATGCTGGTATCAGGATAAGACGCCGGCTTGCCTTGGGTATACGCATCGAATGACGGAATCGTATCGTCAATCACATATAGATCAAGGGTTTTGGCATAGTCAGCATAGGTGGATTCATCCACTAAAACGTTTTCCGCAACAGGCTCAACAAAAGAGCCGCTTTCCGCAAAGGTACAGCCGCTTAGCAAAACACAGAATAGCACACTGAAACAGGCCGCGAGCCATAAGCGGTTTACCAGTCGCCGCGTCTGTCGGACTCTATACACAGGATCCTCTCTTCCAAGTATGTATAAACAAACTCCTCGTCAACTTGCAACATAATGATAGCAGGATACTGTGAGGTTGTCAAGAATATTATAGCAATGTTGTGCTGGCGAAATTGGCGTGAAATTTGCGCAGGTAAATATTTTTTGTTTTTCGCTTGACAACAACGTTTAGATGTAGTATGCTTTGTAACGTTGGTTGTGAATTTCGATTAGAGGGGGTGGACATGTGAGGCGAAAATCCTTATACACCCAACCGTTACCCCGGTGAGTATAAGTGGACGCGTTACCAGCAGATGGGCGGTGCATTTATCGTGGATACACGATATAAAGCCATCCTGTTTAGGAGTTCGTTCATTGGATATCTATTCAGTTAAGGATTAGCCGAGCTTGCGCTCCAGATTCAGCAGCGACTGCTTCTTGTCCAGTCCGCCGGCGTAACCGGTAAGACCGCCATCCGAACCCACCACGCGATGGCACGGAATGATAATCGATATGGGATTGTGTCCGACAGCACCGCCGACAGCCTGCGCAGAAAACTGCGTCTTGCCTTGTTCAGAGGCGATTTGTTTAGCGATCGCGCCGTAGGTCTTTGTATGACCGAACGGAATCTCGCGCAGTATTCGCCAAACGGTTTGCCGAAACTCGGAACCAACAGGCGCTAACTCAAAGTAAATACCGCGCGGATCGCCGCGAAAATAATCGTCCAGCCAGCTTCGCAGCGCGACGAACACGGGATAGTTTGGCTTAAGCTCCCAACCTGCCGTGCTATTTGGGAAATACTTCTGGTTGTGAAACCATAACCCCGCTAACGCGCCGTCCCGCGCTGCAGCGGTCATTCCTCCGATGGGCGATTGATAATCAAATGTATACACAATAATCCCTCCAGTGATTATCATATCACAATAACCGTTGCGACGCTGTTTGTGGTTGGTCATAGAATCTTTACAGAAACTCTCCGAAAGGTGGTGATCCCCATACCATCCTACCGCACAATCCGCTTGTCTATTTATCACTCTTATGAAATGTGGGCTTTTCGATTCTCGGCAGAGGACGAACCAAACCTCTGCAACGCCCGATCCGCCAGCATCAACCCACCAACAATGCCGCTTTGATCGCCCAATCCCGGCGGAACGATATACTCCGCAGTATCCGCAAGAATCCTGCTGCTGCGTACATAACCGCCCAGCAGATTCACCGTCTTGCGTCGGATCGGGTCGAATAACTGCGCCTGATGCATCACGCCGCCGCCCAGTATAATCCGTTCCGGCGATAGCGCGAATATTAAGTTAGCGCACATCTGCGCCAGATAATCCGATTCCAATTCCCATGCGGGATGCTCCGGCGGCAGGTCGCGCGCGGCCTTCCCCCAGCGCTGTTCGATCGCTGGGCCGCAGGCCAAGCCCTCCAGACAACCCTTATGGTATGGGCAGAACCCATCCGGATGCGTCTCGCCTACTCCGGGACGCAGCAACAGGTGCCCCATTTCAGGATGCACCAGCCCATGCAGCGGCTTCCCATCCACGATAATGCCCGCGCCGATGCCCGTGCCGACAGTCACATACACAATATTCGACAAACCTCGGCCAGCACCCAGCGTATGCTCGCCGATCGCGGCCATATTGACATCCGTTTCAAACCCTACGGGCACATTCAGGGCGTCGCGCAGTACGGGCATGAACGGCGTATCAATCCATGTCAGCTTAGGCGTTGACGTTATGTAGCCATAAGTAGGTGAATCCTCGCGCAGATCCACCGGCCCGAAGCTGCCGATGCCCAGCGCGGTAACGCCTTCATTCTGGAAAAAACGAACCAGCTTGGGCAGTGTCCCCTCGGGTAGCGCGGTCGGGAACGATTCCCGCTTTATTATTCTGCCGTCCGAGAATCCGACGGCGCAGACCATCTTCGTACCGCCGCCTTCGATAGCTCCTAATAATGGTTGGCTTTGCATATTAGTTATACTCCACCATCTCGTTGTACATCCTGTACTCGCTCTTATACAGCAGATCGCGCGCGATTTCCTTGCCGTACTGGTATGTAACCTTGTACGTACTGACCTGGAAGCCCGTGCGCGCAGACCGGACAACGGTCGAAGTGCCCGGCGCGAGGCTGCTGTTGCGGGTGTAGACCGTCTCGCTCGGCGGCGTGTTCGCGGTCGTCTTGCTGGATAGGTCGATCGTCACGCCGTCGCCCAGCTTCATGCCGTAGACCTCGAATGTCAGCGTGCGGTTGGAGTATGTGCCGATGATGTAGATCGGCCCGCCCGTATTATTCTGCATCTTCATGTCTTTATCGGGCCAGTTGACCATGGCGTCCTCGCCTCGGTTGACGTAATCCACCGGCCAGGCGTGCGGGTTGCGCGTTGCGATATCCAGGCCCGAGCGCACCAGCGCGTTAAACAGTGTCGTTGAAACCTGGCACACGCCACCGCCTACGTCGTCCACCAGCCGCCCATTCTGGATGGCCCCGGCTTCCTTGTAACCCTTTTCATATGTGCGCTGGCCAGTAGTTTCGTTGAACGATATCGTCTCACCCGGCTGCAGAACCTTACCATTTATGGCCCTTGCCGCCAAGGATATATTGGTATTCCTATTTTCATTGGATGAAGTGCTCGTCGTGAATCCTGCTACCTTGCCGAATAATCCCTGCACTTGATCGCGTGTGACTTTGGGTTCCACGTGCACGACGGATACTTCTATCAATGATCCGTAATTCTTGGAGTCCAGCGCGCTTACCACCTGTTGGTATAACGAATCGGCATCCACAACCTGCCCGGCCATAGCGTCCGTAAATGTGAACTGCCGCGTCGCGAAGTTGAAGTCCGCGACTTCAGCGTCGTGCCCGTTGACGGTCAGTCTGCGCGCGACGGTATCGGTCAGATTCCGCACCGCGGTATGATCATACCACATCTGCGACTGATAATCGACACCGCTCGCGGCCATCGTATTGATGTAATTATAACGTTCCTCTAGCGAACCCACGCGGCCCAGCGTATATGCTTGGCGGATAAGCGTCTCTGTGTTGCGGTGCAGGCCCACCTCGTCCGAGGATATCCGCCAGCGCGCGTCGCCCGCCGTCAGGTAAATCTCGAAGGATTCATTCTCCTGCTGATCGCGGGCCGAAAGCCGCTCGATCGCCTGATCCAGCGTCATGCCGCCCAGCGAAACCCCGTCCACGCGGATTCCATCATAAAATGTCGTCCGCGCCACGACCGCGCGCATGTGCTGGAATGCCTCATACGCTTTCACCTGCTGCTGCGCCCACATCGCGAGCGCCACCAGCACTCCTGCGAGGATCAGGCAGAGCGGCCCAGCCCACCAGGCGCGCGGCTTAGCAGCGGCGTTTTTCGAATCGCGGCGTGAGTTATCATTTGCGGCGCTTTGCGCTCCGCGTGGCAATCGCTGGGCATCGGTCATGGCGGTATCTCCTCTTCAGGGTTCGTCTCGTTTAATTATAAGCGTCTCCCAATAGACGATTAACAATTCAACGAAACTCCCCGTGCGGAGTGATTGTAACATTTTTTGCGAACTATGGCAAGGCGTGGAAAATCTTGTCCTTACAAATCGTCCGCGTCCTGCACCGGATACAAGTCGCTCTCGTCAGCGGGCGTGCCCGTGTAACTGCCTAGCACATCGCTGCGCTCGGCGTCGCTATGCTCGGACAGCTCGCTGCGCTGGCTCTTCGGGATAAACCTGGGGCGGGCTTGGTCTCCAACTAGATTCTCATTTAGATTGTCATTCAAATGAAACACCTCCGCGTCTATATTGCGGACGCGGAGGCGAAAGTATTCGTTGAAAGGCCTTGTTAAAATTCTACAAAATATTCTTCTGTATAAACGTCTCCATTGCGGTCAGCTTACGCTCCATGTCGGTCAGCAATGCTAGCTGCGCCCTGGCCCGAATCAGATTATGCTCCGCTCCCCACACCTTGAAGTAACGATCCCCATCCAAATAATCCGTCAGGAACCGCAGCGCCAGCTCATAAGTTATGACCAGACAGCCCAACGGCTGCTGCAGCAACTCATCATGGCCGATGAACCCGCGCGTCTCCAGCAGGAATCCTTGGGTGAACCGTTCGAACCGGCCCATGTCCAGGGCGATCTTCGACACGTCCGGCTCATCCTCGGCGGCGGTATTCGCGCCGAAGCGGATCATGTCGCCGAAGTCATACAGCGACGAACCCGGCATCACCGTATCCAGGTCGATCACGCACACGGCTTCGTCGGTCTGATCGTCAATCAGCACGTTGTTGATCTTGGTGTCGTTGTGGGTAACGCGCAGCGGCAGCGCGCCGCTAGCCAGTTGGTCTGTGACGCGTGAAGCTAAATTCTCGCGGTTGCGGATGGCGTCGATCTCCTTGGCGGCGGCAGCGGCGCGTCCAACCCTGTCGGCAGCCAGCGTCTCAAGAAATACTTGATAACGTCTGGGCGTGTCGTGGAAACCTTCGATCGTCTCATAGAGCGTGCCTATCGGGAAATCCGCCAGATCCCGCTGGAACGCGCCGAAAGCCCGGCCCGTCTCGCACAGGTGTTCCGGCTTGACGGCAGCGTTATACGCGGTCGCGCCTTCGATATAGTTGTAACAACGCCATGGTGCCCCACCATCATCCCAGCTGATCATAGCGCCGTCGGCCTTCGCCAGGAAGTTGAGCACCCGGCGGTCAGGGTTGGATTCGCTGGGCGGAATCTTGCCGCGCAGATGCTTGGTCACGCCCGCGATGTTGGCCATGATCTGATCCGGCTGCTTGAATACGTGGTGATTGATCCGCTGCAGGATGACCTTCCGGCCGTCGTCCGTCACGACGAGGTAGGTGGTGTTGATGTTGCCCGAGCGCAGTTCCTTCGCGGCGAGGATGGGCGCCGTTATACTGAACTCCGCCAGGCGGTATGGGAATCCCAGCGCGGCGGGATCTACCGCCGCACCAGGCAAACTGTTCACATCGATGCATTCGTACGCCATAAGTCTCCCCCTCGATCCTTATGATTTTATATCTCCTCTTCGGCATCCTCGTCGAAATCGTCGTCGGCCTCGTCGCCCACTGCGGGTTCGATGGGCGCGTCGATGCCGCGCTGGGCGATCTCCTTGCGCAGGATGCCGTCGATCTCGGCATAAACATCCGGATTCTGCTTGATGTATAACCGCGCGTTCTCACGGCCCTGGCCGATCCGCTGTTCCTTATAGCTGAACCAGGAGCCGCTCTTGTGGATGATATCGCGGGTCACGGCCATGTCGAGCAGGCACCCCTCGCGCGATATGCCTTCGCCATACAGTATGTCGAATTCGGCGACGCGGAACGGCGGCGCTAGTTTATTCTTGACTACCTTGGCCTTGGTGCGGTTGCCGAGCACCTGCGCGCCGTTCTTGATCTGATCGCCGCGCCGGATATCCAGTCGTACGGACGCGTAGAATTTGAGTGCGCGCCCGCCCGTGGTGGTCTCCGGGTTGCCGTACATGACGCCGATCTTCTCGCGCAGTTGGTTGATGAATATGACAATACAATTCGTTTTGGATATAACGCCCGCTAGTTTCCTTAACGCCTGGCTCATCAGCCGCGCGTGCACGCCTACGAAGGAGTCGCCCATCTCGCCGTCGATCTCGGCCTTGGGCACCAGTGCGGCCACGGAATCCACGACGATCATATCCACCGCGCCGGAACGCACCAGCGCCTCGCAGATCTCCAGCGCTTCCTCGCCGCTGTCCGGCTGGGAGACATACAGCTCATCTACATTGACGCCCAACGCCTTGGCGTAGTGAGCGTCCAGCGCGTGCTCGGCGTCGATGAACGCCGCCGTGCCTCCAGCCCGCTGCGCCTCGGCCACGGCATGCAGGGCGACGGTCGTCTTGCCGCTGGATTCCGGTCCATAAACCTCGACGATGCGTCCGCGCGGCAGACCGCCGATGCCCAGCGCGACATCCAGATCGAGGCATCCTGATGAAACCACGTCGATCTGCGCGACAGCCTTCTCGCCCAGCTTCATGACCGAGCCTTTGCCAAATGCCTTCTCGATGTTGCCCAGCGCGACATCGAGCGCGCGTTTGCGATCGTCGCCGATTTTCTTGGTCGCCGCGGGAGTTGAGACTTTCTCTCTTGCCATGTGCTACCTCTTTCTTTATTTAACAATATTATAATTATGTTATGATAATGCGTTAAGCAGTAACGCCAACGCATGCAGACAGGTCAGCTGGCGGATGTCGTCCCGGTGGCCCTTCAATTCTAAACGCTTGACCCGCGTGCCGTCCGCCGCCGCTAACGCCACGTATACCAATCCCACAGGTTTCACAGGCGTCGCGCCGTCCGGTCCGGCGATGCCCGTTGTTGCTATGCCTATGTCCACGCCCGCAGTCCTGCGGATCCCTTCGGCCATCTCGCGCGCCGTCTGCTCGCTGACCGCGCCGTAGGTTTTGAGCGTATCCTCCGACACGCCCAGCCGTCGTATTTTGGAAGAATTCGCGTAGGTGACGATGGCTTCCTCCAACACGGATGAGATGCCGTGCTGGGCGACCAGCGACGCAGCCAGCAATCCACCCGTGAGGCTCTCGGCCAACGCCAGCGTCCTGCCCGAGGCGATCAGTTTCCGAGCGGCGACACGCGCCATCGTGTCGTCGGGGTACTCTGTTTCGGCGTAGATGAATTCACCAACGCGCTCGCGCACCGCCGTCTCCAGCGGATCGAGCAGCGCCTCAGCCTCCTCGACGGTTTCCGCACGCGCGGATAAGCGGAACTGCACCTCGCCCAACGAGCAGTACGGCGCGAGCGAGGGATTGGCCGCATCCATCAGGTCGGCTACACGCGTCTCCGCGTCCGACTCGCCGATGCCGAACAGCCGCAGATAGCGCGAACGGATCACGCCGCCCAGCCGCGCAGCCAGGTACGGCAGCACGGAATCCTCCACCATCGGCACGAACTCGCGCGGCGGGCCGGGCAGATGGATGACGGCCTTGCCGTCCTTCTCGACCACGCAGCCCGGCGCGGTGCCGTTGGGGTTTGGGAATAGGATGGAACCCTTCGCGAAATACGCCTGACGCAGATTGTTTGGGGCCATCTCGCGGTGCCGGGATTCAAAGAATTCGCGCAGGTGTTTTTCAGCCTCCGGGTAAAGCTCCATCGGCAGGCCCAACGTATCGGCCGCGACGTCTTTGGTCAGGTCGTCCTTGGTGGGTCCGAGGCCGCCGCTGGTGATGACGACGTCGGCGCGGGACAGGGCGACCAGCAGCGCTTCCTTCAGGCGTTCGGGGTTGTCGCCCACTGTCACTTGGTGGTACAGCGTCACGCCAGCCTCCGGCAGCCGCCGCGCCAGGTATGCCGCATCGGTGTTGACGATCTGGCCCATCAGCAGTTCAGTGCCGACCGATACAATCTCGGCAATCATAGGGTTTGCTCCTTTATGGCGGTCGCGTTGGTGAATAATGCTGTAATCAAAGAACGGTTTTTTAGGAAATATTCCAAAGCTGAACCGATCGCCAGCGCCGCGCATATCCAAGCCAGAATCGGCACTGAATAATGCCAGCCTTCCGGGACGGTCAGGAAACCCAGCAGAATCAACTGTGAAACCGTCTTTACTTTGCCGGAGAAGGCGGCGGCCAGCACGACGCCGTTGGACATGGCCAGCAGCCGCAGCGCATCCACAATGAATTCTCGAGCGGCGATCAGTATCACCGGCCACGGCGTCAGACGTCCAATGGCTGTAAACCAGATCAGCGCGGGTATGACCAGCAGTTTGTCCGCGATCGGGTCGAGGAACTTCCCGGCGGTGGATTGCTCGTCCAGACGCCGGGCGACTATCCCGTCGAGTAGATCCGTCAGCGCGGCTACGCACAGCACCATGAACGCCAATATTGTGGGGACAAACCACAGCTGCGACTGGGCGGCATAGCTCCACCTTAGCAACACCAGGTACACGGGCACCAGCGCTATCCGCGCGAGCGTCAGTCGATTCGGCCAGTTGATACGGCTCATATGGGTACCCCTTCCAGGTCGTAAGCCTTCGCGCGCGTTATGCGAATCGTGGCGAAACCGCCAACCACCAACGGTTCTGCCGAACGCACGAGGATTACGCCGTCGCATTCCGGGGCCTCGCGCTTGGAGCGGCCTGTGTACAAGATTCCAGGCGGTTCATGGCGGCGGTCGGATTCCTTCGGCGTAACTAAGCCTTCGATGAGCACGGGCGCGGTTTCTCCAACGCGCAGCTTGTTCCGGGCGAGGCTGATGCCGCGCTGCAGCTTCATAAGCGCGTCCAGGCGTTCGGCGGCGACGGATTCCGGAACCTGGTTTGGCATGTCGAAAGCGGGCGTATCCTCCTCCGGAGAGAACGCGAATGCGCCCATCCTGTCGAATTGGAATGCCTGCGCGAACTCATACAGCCGCCGGAACGCGGCCTCATCCTCGCCCGGGAAGCCCACAAGAAATGTTGTCCGCAGCGTTAAACCGAACGAGCGCGCCTTCTCCATCAACTTCAATATGGAATCCGGGTCGCCCCAGCGGTTCATGCGGCGCAGCACATCCCTATCCACGTGCTGCAGCGGGACGTCCAGGTACGGGCAGACGCCGGGCGTATTCGCCAGGGTTTCTAACAATTCATCCGTCACGCGGGCGGGATGACAGTACATCGTGCGCACCCATGGCTCGCCGGGCAGCCTCGACGCTCGGGCCAGTAATATGGGTAAGCGTGAACGCTCGGCGCCGTCCCCCACTTTCAACCCAAAACGGGTGGTATCCTGGGCGATAAACACCACTTCACGCGCGCCATCCTCGACGCGCCGCGCGGTCTCCGCCAAAACGGACTCGACAGAACGGGAGCGGTATGGCCCGCGAATCATCGGTATAGCGCAGTACGCGCAGCGGTTGTCGCATCCATCCGCGATCCTCACATACGCGAACGCACCGGGCGTCGTCGCCACGAACGGCGCGCACTCGAATACAGGCGTGTCCATATCTACCGCGCTCACGGCCACGGCCGACGAATATCGTGGCTTGCCATCCTCGGCTGTTATGTCGGCATTACGAATCGCCTCGCGAAGCGAGTCGATTATCGCCGTCAATCGCGGGTATTCCGATACGCCGACGAAGGCATCCACCTCGGGCATCTGCTCGCGCAGATCCTTAGCGTAACGCTGGACGAGGCATCCGGCGGCGATGAGGATTCGGCACACGCCATCGGATTTATACCGTGCCATATCCAGCAGCGTATTGACGGATTCCTCCTTCGCCGACGCAATGAAGCCGCAGGTATTGACGATCAGTATTTCCGCGCGCGACGGGTCGTTGGTCAGAGGATAACCCGCCTCGCGCAGCAAGCCCAGCATCTGTTCGCTGTCCACGCGGTTCTTGGCGCAGCCCAGCGATACAAGTCCGACGGTTTCCGTAGGCACGCCTCCAATTCGTAATGAATTCTATACACGCAAAACAGCGTACCTTCATTATACCATAAGGTACACCGCGCGACAATATTTACATATTCTGATAAATTATGTTACGCTCATAGCCTCCGCGCGCTCAGCTGCACGTCAATCTGGTCGAGCATCTGCCGCAGCGTCGCTAATTGCTCGTCGATGGCTTGACCTTTTAACAGTCGCGATTCGCACTTGCCGATGGTGTCGAGCGCGCTGGCGACACAGCTGTCGTCGATGATACCTTTATTCGCGCCGTAAATCTCCGTCGCTATCGCGTTGAGCCGGTCTATCGCGTACAGATGCTGGCGGAGCTTGCTGATCTGCACCGTGGTGTAGCTGCCTCCAATGCGCGATATCTGGGACATGGATGCCCGCGCCTGGCCTAGCTCATCCGCGCCCCTGCTTAGCAGGACGTCGCTGTAATACGCGCCGCGCCGCACCGAGCCAGCGTACAGGCACCCCGTCACGATCAGCGCGATCAGCAGCAGCAGGATTACCAATACCAGCGTGTCGCGCGAGCGCTTTGTGAATGCGCGGCGCTGCGTATAATACAAAGCAATTCCCCCATCGAGACAAAATATTTTTGTTATTCTTAACCCTTACTCGACAGTATACCACAATGTTTGCGGGTGGTAAAGAGGGAATAATTTGAGGCTCTACATTCGGCCTTTGTGGGGGATATTTCCAGAATTAGAGTGGAATTCCGGTGTCGATGGCGGAACTTTTTCCTCTCAATAGGCGTCAATATTTGCTGTTTTCGGACGTGGACTGAGAGTGAAATGCCACATTGTTTACGCTCCGTACATTCACTCGGCCTTGACTGTCGGCGTATGATTGGGTAGAATGGGAACGCGAGAACCACTGATGAGGTGAGGTCGCTTGGCAGTCCAAGAGTATTCCACAATGCGGGCCAAATCCAAGGAACGGTTTGGCTCGGCCTCCAGCTTCCAGGGGATGTTTTTTAAGTTTATCCGCGCTATCGTGCGGGTTTTCGGGCCAAAGGTTTCAGCGCCGCCTCGCGAGGCGTTCCTGGAACCTGCGGTTTTTGTTTGTCACCATATGAATATGCGCGGCCCGATCGCGACCATGGCCTGGACGCCCACGCCCATCCACCCATGGGCGTTGGCGGCGTTCTTCAACAGCGGCACGCTGACGAAACACTTCGGCGGCTACACGTTCTCCCAGCGGTTCGGCTGGCCTAAGCCGCTGGCTTATACGTTGGCGTGGCTTATATCGTTCCCCGTGTCGCTGCTGATGCGCTCCATGTACGCGGTGCCCGTCTACCGCAAATCCCTGCAGAGCATCAAGACGATGCGCGTGAGCACGGATATACTGCTGCGGGATGAGTCGATAATTATTTATCCCGATGTAAATTATGACAGCGACGACGCACTGCTGGGCGATATGTACAGGGGATTCCTATTGCTGGAGCGCGCATACTGGGATAAGACGGGGAAACACCTGCCGTTTATACCGTTATACTATGATATCAAGGTGCAGACGCTGAAGGTGGGCGAGCCGGTGCTGTTCCCGGATGGGGATATGCGCGATCACATGGACGCCGTATACGTCAAAATCCGCGACGCGGTTAACGCGCTGGCCGAAGGGTGTAAGTGATGTTTCATCTATATTATGGCGAGGGCAAGGGCAAGACGACCGCTGCGATGGGCATGGCCTTGCGCGCTCTGGGTCATTGTCACAAACTGCTGATCGCTCAATTCATGAAGGACGGCAGGACGGGCGAGCTGCAAGCGCTGCGGGGGACAAGCGCCATAATATTCGATTCGACATGTTTGGATAAGTTCACATTTCAGATGGATCAGGATGAATTGGCCGAAGCCTCACGCCTGATAGCCGCCGACATCGAGCGGCTCATCGCGCTAATCGACAAGGAAAAACCCCAAACGATCATTCTGGACGAGCTGGCCATCGCCACCCATCTGGGGTTGGTGACGGAGTGCGCCGCGCATCGGCTGATCACGGCCGCGCTCCAGCACGGCGAGACTATCGTAACGGGTCGAAATGCACCGGTGTCGTTCATCGAGCGTGCGGATTATGTCAGTGAGGTTGTCAGCCGCCGCCATCCGTTCGACGACAAAAGCCTACCCGCCCGCGAGGGCGTGGAGTGGTGAAGGTTATGGTTAAGTATGAATGATATGGATGTAAACGAAACTGCGGCAGTGGAACGCCTATCGGATCGCGCTGTAATGGAGCGGGATATCTTTAAGTCGCGGCGCAAAGAATTGTGGACGCCGTTCATGCACGCCATACGGGATTATCAATTAATCCAACCCAATGACCGTATTGCGGTTTGCGTATCCGGCGGCAAGGATTCCAACCTGCTCGCAGTATTGATGGGCATGCTGGAACGCGTCACCGCCATACCGTTCACAGTCCAGTACATTACGATGGATCCAGGGTACACGCCCGAGGATCGAGCGCGGCTGGAAGCCAACGCCGCTCGGCTCAATCTCCCGCTGCACATCTTCAACACAGACCTTTTTGAAGTGGTGCAGAAAGCCGGGCCGGGCCACTGCTACCTGTGCGCGCGCATGCGACGCGGCCACTTATACAAGGAGGCGCAGAACCTGGGGTGTAACAAGATCGCCCTCGCGCACCACTACAACGACGCGGTCGAGACCGTGCTGATGGGTCTGCTGTACGGCGCGCAGGTTCAGACCATGATGCCCAAACTGCACAGCAAAAACTTCCCCGGCATGGAGCTGATACGGCCGCTTTATCTGGTTAAAGAGAAGGACGTCCTCGCGTGGCGTGAGCGTTATGGCTTGACATTCCTGCGCTGCGGCTGTCCGCTGAACGACTGCCCCATCGATCCATTAACCCCTTCCAACCACAACGCGACCAAGCGCGGCGAAACCAAACGCCTCATCGCGCAGATCAAGCAGACCCATCCTGCCGTCGAGCAGTGCATATTCAAGGCCGTGCATCAGGTGAATTTGAACACGCTGCCCGGCTACATCCAGGACGGTAAGCTGCATAAATTCACCGATTCATATGGGAGGAACGCGGATATGGTTACATTGCGGTTCGCGAAGCTGCGGCCGGGCGCGACGATCCCATCCAAGCGCGGCGAGGATGCCGGGTGGGATATTTACGCCGCACAGGATGGCGAGGCCCTGCGCCTAGAACCCGGCGCGACACGGCTTATCCCGACGGGGATTATCAGCGCCTTTGAACCCGACTGGTATCTGCAGCTGCAGGAGCGCGGCTCACTGGGGGCGAAGGGCATTGCGATCCGCGCGGGCGTGATAGATAGCGGCTTTCGCGGCGAATGGATGGTCGCGATGACCAACCACAATCCGGTTGCGGTCGTATTCGCCAATGAAGCTCAACGCCATGAGTTGGCTAATACAGCCGAGGGTTGCATCGTCCTGCCCATCGAGAAGGCGGTCTGTCAGGCGGTGGTGCTGCCGGTGCCGACTGCGGAAGTTGTCGAGGTTAACGCGGACGAATTATTAACAATAGCATCCCAACGCGGCGCTGGGATGCTAGGGAGCAGCGGGAAGTAAAGTTTGTTGGAATAATTATTTTCCTGCGAACGCGTCCCAGGATATATTCGACACGTTGACCGGAATGGCGTTGCCGGATAATTCATCGATGAGCAGACTCAACGTATGCTGCTTACCCTGTTCTATATTCATAAGCGAACCGCCGCCGCTGAATACCAGCATCGAATACTGCGCGCCATCATCCGCGCCAAACGCCTCCGTGACGCCATACCACGCCTTGCCCATCCCAACCTGCACGATGTAACTGCCCGGCGCAATGCCCAGCGCATATTTTGTCGACCCTGCCAGGAACAGCGACACTGCAAGCGTGCCGTCCGTCGCATAAATCCTGACCAGCGAGGCCGTGTCGTCGGGGCGGGTAGTTACAACAGTCAGCTCGGCCTGGGTGCTGCGGTATGCACTCGCGCGTTCCAGCAGCCCACTCGATGGCCACGGCTGGGCGCAAGCCGCCGCGCTTGCCGTGCTGTCGGTGAATCCATCCAACGATGAGTATAACTTATATGCCGAATAGAATAGCTGCCTGTTGTACAATCCGTTTGCGTACAACCAATCGATACGCTGCGGATCGGCCTCCGGATACAGCGCGCGCGCGGCGGCGGCATCACGGTCGGCAACCATCGCCATCAACAACTGTTCAAATGCTTGCGCGTCGAATATTTCGCTGGCCGGCTGGCCCAGCGCGGCCAGATACACCGCTTGATATGCCTCGATAGTCTTGGAACCCACCTGACCGTCGGCCTTGATCTCTGCGCCACGGCTGATGAGTATCGACTGGAAGGTTTTGGCGTAATCCCCTGAACTGCCGCGAGTTATAGTCTTGCCGCCCGCCAGATACGCATACAGCTTGTTCAACGCCTCGTCGCCGAGGAATTGCAACGCGCCTTCCGTACCCAGAACTGTCGGCTGGAATGACTGCGGCGCGGGTGTCGCGGTTGGCTCCGGCTCGGCGGTGGGTTCAGGCGTTGCATCCGGAATGGGCGGTTCGTCGGTGGGAGTTGGCACGTCGTTTGGAGCTGGTTCGTCTGGAACAGCCGTCGGTTCGGTTGTTTCCTGCAGTACCTGTTCGACGGAACCATTATCGATTCCATTTTCAAAGAAATCATTAAGTGCGGCGATAAACGCCCCTATGTGAGCGGATTCGCTAGGAAGCGGCAATTTTTTCCATATGACGGTCGTGCCTTCCGAGAATTGCGTGGCGTCTATAGCCTCGCCGTAATCCGATTCAGCCGATAACACCGTTATGATGTCGCCCGACGCGGCGTCGATCACCGACAGCAGCGTCGTGCAGTTGTAAGCGTCCAGGTAGCCGCCGTACTGCCCGGCATAGGGATAGACGGGTTCGACAATTATGAATAGGCTGGCACTGTTGGGATCCTGCGTGAATATTAACGAGACATCCGCCAGTTGTGTCAGATCGTCAACGATGGCGGATAGTTCCGATCCCAATTCGTCAAACGCGGCCTGCGGATCCTCCGCAACCGTGCCGCTATTGGGTTTGTACTGGTTGTCGCCACCAAGGATCAGCAGCGCGGTGCGCGGCGCGGGGTTCGCTGGGCGGAATTCCCACGGCGTTACACCGTACGTCTGCAGGAACGCGGCGTCCGTCCAAACCCCGTTGGCGCTGACTGCGCCTGCAGCCAATCCGACGGGGACGAATGCCAGCGTGGTTATAAGCAGAGCGAGCAGTGCGGCCAAGCGGCGGTTTGCGTGTTGGTTGACTATAAATCGGAACTTCAGCATTCGGCAGAACCCCTTTCGTAACGGGAACAGGAACAGTATGACGCACTATACGCCATACAAACGTTTGTCATGCGCCGCTTATTCCCGGAAGAATCGCCGATTCTGGCCCTTATTTACCGCCCGATCAGCCATGCGATAAAGAAAAACAGATATATATGCCCCGGGTAGAATATGTAGAAAAACCACTTGCTGAACGCGCCGCCCCTGCCGCGCTTGCCGTTGTACATCAGCAGCGGTATTATGGCGAAGCATTCCAACCACTGAATGTCGAACGTCGGCCCGCCCGCAAAAAGCATTGGCACAAAGTGTAATATGCTCAGCGCGGCCAGCGACAGCATCTGCCCCAATTTGTTGCCGCGGAATATGTAGAACAGTACGGCCAGAATCACGAGGAGGAAGCCGCCCTCACAATTAAACAGCGTAGGAAAACCGACAAGTGCGTAAAATGTGAACGCGGAACCGCTGCCTTCAAAATACCGATCCATCGACGCGACGAGGATGCTGGCCATCAGCAATGACATTAGTACTATTGCAAGAACTATTACAATCCCAACGGCGGTCTTGCGCGGGTCTCTCGCCTTTATGCCCTTCATTACCATATCGACGGGCCACATCAGCAGCGCCGATATGAACATGGTGCCGAATATATTGTTGATCAATGCGGGTGCCGTTTCAAAGTCCGCAAACCGCAAATTATTGTCCAGCACTTGGTTGATAGTGAACATAATCAGCGAGCCTGCGAGCAACTGCAGGATGTAGCGGCGGCGATTGCGCGTGTAGTAGAACCCTTCGGCGAGCATGTACAGGAATATCGGCGCGACCAGCCGCCCCAGCATCTTCAGCCACAGCGCGTGTGGAAAGAAGAATTGGCTCAGGTGGTCGCACACCATCAGCGCCGCCGCGAAATACTTCAGCGTGCTGCCGCTGAAACCAATGCCGAATAGTCCGTCTTTCTTGTCATGTGTCTTTTCTTGTGTTAATTGCATGGAGTCCTCCTAATTTGCGCTAGTGTTCCGTAGTGTTCCAGATAACAATCATCGCGCGCTCGTTATCCGTCAACACCGCATGCTTCAGTAATTCAGGCCGCCGCTCCCATGTGAGACGCAGCGCTTGCTCGCGCTTCCATTTGACTATCCTTGCGTGGTCGCCGCTGATGAGTACGTCCGGCACCGCCTGTCCATTGACCAGGCGAGGGCGTGTGTACTGCGGATACTCCAGCAATCCTTGATTGGAAAAACTCTCGTCCCGCGCCGAATCCGCGCAACCCAGCACGCCGGGCACCAGCCGCGACACGGCGTCCACCAGCACCACCGCCGCAGGTTCGCCGCCCGTTAGGATGTAATCACCGATAGAGAGTTCCTCATCGATACACGCATCCAGCGCGCGCTGATCCACGCCCTCATAATGTCCGCACAAAAGCACAATATCATTATACCTTGATAATCGTTCGACTATACGCTGACTTAACACGGTTCCGCGCGGCGACAACGAAACGCGCAGCCCATGATCCGGATCATACGGCGGCTGCGTCGCAAAAGCCATGGCATCCATAATAGGTTGTGCGGTCATAACCAAACCCGGCCCGCCGCCAAACGCACAGTCGTCCGTCTTATGGTGCTTATCCTTTGAGAATGACCGTATATCGATCGCTTGGATATCCAACAGCCCCGACCGCGCCGCGCGGCCAACGATGCTGGACTGTAATGGCGCGAGCATTTCCGGGAATATGGTCAGTATTTTAATCCGCATGATTCTCGAATACCGACGTCTCCAGCATGCGCTCGCGGTCGATCGTGATCCGCCTGGCCGCAATGTCCACCGCAGTCACGACATGCGCAAGCGCGGGCACCATCGCCAGCCCGTTCGCGGTCTCGATCTCGTAGACATCGTTCCCGCCTGGCTGTAGAACGTCCCGCACCGTACCTATGAATTCCCCCTGCGAGTCGTAGACTTCGCAGCCGATGATATCGCATATGAATTCCGCGCCGGGATCGTTTTTGAAGGCGTTCGCGCGATCCACATAAAGCCACTGCCCGCGCAGCGCTTCAGCCTGGTCGCGATCCGTCACGCCCTCCAACGCCAGGCGAACGATCGAACCGCTCACCTGCGCGGACGTTACGCATCGAGGCTGATACTCGTCGCCCACTTTCAGGAAAACGACCGTCAGAATCCCAAACCGCGCCGGATCATCCGTACACGGTTCAATGCGCACCTGCCCTCGGATGCCGTGGGCACGCGAAACACGGCCTACCGCCAGGTATGGCGTTAGATTGGAATCCCGCTGCGGCTCCCCATTCGACGGCATGTGTCAGCCGCCGTTTCAGACGATCTCGACGAATACGGGCAGCGGGTTTTTCAGCGTCGAGGCCTTCACGACAGCACGGATAGCCTTGGCGATGCGGCCCTGCTTGCCGATAACCTTGCCCATGTCGTCCGGGTGCACGTGTAATTCAAGGATAACCGAGTCCGCGCCCGATGTCTCCTTGATCGACACGTCGTCTGGATGAGTGACCAGCGAGCGGGCGATGTATCCCAACAAATCCGACATGGATTAAGCCTCCGCAGCTTTCACCACGGGCTTGGGCTGCGCCGACTTTCCTGCCACCACTCCTACCTTCTTGAGCAGAATGCGTGCTACCTCGGTGGGTTGCGCGCCATTCTTGATCCAATCCGTCGCCTTATCAGCGTCAATCTTCACGACGGCGGGCTGCTGCATCGGGTCGTAGTAGCCGATCTCCTCGATGAACCGGCCATCGCGCGGGTTGCGTCCATCGGTCACGACCACGCGGTAGAATGGGTGCTTCTTCATACCGATCCTCTTTAAGCGGATCTTTACCATTGAGATAATTCCTCCTTATCAGAATTGCGGCAAGCGCAATTTACTGCGACCGAACCTGCCCGATCCCATCATCTGCTTCATCATGGAGCGGGCGTTCTCAAAGTTGCGTATCACCAGGTTCACATCCTGCACGGTGGTGCCGCTGCCGCGCGCGATCCTGCGTCGGCGGGAAGCGTTGAGCACATTGGGATTCTTGCGCTCCTCCGGCGTCATCGAGCGGATGATAGCCTCCGGCTTTTTCATCGCGTCGTTATCGACCTTGAGATCCTTTATCTTGGAACCTACGCCGGGTAACATGCCCAGCACGCTCTCCAGCGAACCCATCTTTTTCATCTGCTGCATCTGCTCCAGGTAATCCTGCAGCGTGAATGAGGCGTTGCGCAGCTTGGTTTCCAGCTTGGCCTCGGTGTGCTGGTCGAATGTCTCCTGCGCCTTCTCGATGAGCGATAGCATGTCGCCCATACCCAGTATCCGCGACGCCATCCGATCCGGGTGGAACGGCTCGATGGAATCCATCTTCTCGCTGTACCCGGTGAACTTGATGGGCTTCCCAGTCACGGCGCGTATGGATAGCGCAGCGCCGCCGCGCGTGTCGCCGTCCAGTTTGGTGAGTATGACACCGTCGACGCCCAGCTTTTTGTTGAACGTGTCGGCCACATTCACGGATTCCTGACCGATCATCGCGTCTACGGTCAGCAGAATCTCCTGCGGATGGATGGCGGCTTTGATCCGCGCCAGCTCATCCATCAGCGGTTCGTCGATCTGCAGCCGGCCGGCGGTGTCGAGGATCACCACGTCGTAACCCTTATCCCGCGCGAATGTGACAGCCTCGCGCGCGGTCGCGACAGGATCCTGCGTTCCGCGCTCGAACAGCGGCGTCTTGACGGAATCCGCCACCACCTGCAGCTGTTTAATCGCGGCGGGGCGGTATATGTCGCACGCAACGAGCAGGGGTTTCTTGCCTTCCTTGATCATCCATGACGCTAGCTTACCCGCGAATGTGGTCTTGCCCGCACCTTGCAGTCCGCAGAGCATGTAGACGGAGATGGGCGAACTGGACCACGTGAGCCGTGTGGAGACGCCGCCCATCAGGGCGGTCAGCTCCTCGTTGACGATCTTGATAACCTGCTGAGCGGGAGACAGGCTTTCGGAGACCTCGGCGCCGACGCACCGATCCGTAACGCGCTTGACAAAATCCTTGGCGACAACGAAGTTTACGTCGGCTTCCAGCAGTGCAAGCCGAACCTCGCGCATGGCATTCTTGACGTCCTGCTCCGACAGTTTACCGCGGCCCGAGATACGCTTCATGACGGACTGAAGTTTCTCGGTCAAGCCCTCAAACGCCAAGCGCATCCCTCCCCGCGTCAAATTCCACAACTTAATAATTATATCAATTATCGAGAGTTTGTCAAGCGCAAAACTTAGGGCTTATCCATCAATACACCCGCTATCTGCGCCAGCATCTCCGGTCTGCTCATCGCGTTCACCCGCCGTGTCCGTGACTTGCCATCCTTCTGGCACACCGTCTGGTAGTCGCACCACTGGCACGCGTTCCAGCCGCCAATCTGGATAGGATCGTGCGACAGTTCGCCAGCGCGAATCCGCTGCGCTAAGGCCGCCGCCTTATGTTTTGCATACCTGATCATCCGGTTCAAATCCGCTTCGCTGACCAAGTCGCTGTTGCTGTCGCGCTGGGTGGTTCCTTTTTTATACATTTTTTGAACGGATAACGGCGGTACGGCGTTATCCATGGCCAGCGCTACACGCGGATCGTCGAGCATCACGCCGCGCAGCCGCAAGGCTTTGAAGCGTTTCTCTTCCAAGTTATCCGCTTCCGACTCATCCGGGTTGACCGTTAGAACAGGATTATCCAGTTTGAAAAGGAACGCCCCCGCTGGTTTCGATCCAGACGAATCCTCGAGCGCAGCGGCCAAATACAACAGTAATTGCAAATCCAAACCCTCAAAGAATCGCGTCGCGTCGAACGGATTCCGCTTCCTGGCCAGCGCGCCGGACTTGTAGTCGATCACGCGCAGGTACCGCGCCGAACCGTCCAGCCATTCGTCAATGCGATCGATCCGCCCGCCCAGCTCGATCAGCGACCCATCCGCCAGTTCAATCGGCAGGCCGCGATTGCCCATGCCAAACTTGCGCTCGAATACGACCGGCCTGAATCCGCTGACCGTCAAGTGTTTTACAGCTGTCCAGCACGCGCGCCTGGCCGTGTTGATGATCCGCGTGCCTTCGGCCTCCATGCGCGCGTTTTGTTGGATCAGCCCGTTTTCGAATGAATTCAGGCGCGGCGGCAGTTCACGCTCGATCAGCGAATCAATCTCTTCGCGCTCTAAGTTAGGCCAGCGCGCGTCGGTCTCGCACGCCCTCAACAAATCCTCCATCGCGCTGTGCAGGAATGAACCCGCTAGGTTTGCGGCCAGCTTCGGCTCCAACCGCTGCCGGGGATTCAATCCAAATCGGACGAAATGCCGATACGGGCATTCGGCGAACAGCTCCAACCTCGTAACGCTGTACTCCGTTTTGTGGTATAACTCTCCGGCTATACTGGGGCTTAACGGCGGCCGTTCTCGCTCTGGATTCAACGCAGACTGGACGGAGCGCAGTTTATACCGCCAATCGGGTTCCCGCTCCAGCGCGGACAGCGCGGCACGCCACACCGACGGCAGCGGCGCGCCGTCCTGCTGTTCACGCAGCATCGGTCCCAGCGCATCCAGCGCGCTGCCTGGCGCGTACAGACACGCGGGCCGCTCGACGTCCACCTGCTTCGCATGCGGGAAGAGCCGATCCACCCGCTTCATTACGATAGACGATTGTACGCGCTCGCCTTCGCCGCCCAGTGACGGACAGCTTGCGTACAGGAATTCTGTAGGCGCGGTCAGAGCTTCCAATAGGTTGAGGTTGGTCAGCGCGATCAGCGTGCGCGTGTCCAAACCCAGCGGCGTGGCCAGGCGCTCCTCCGTCTCCAATAATTCTGAATCGGTCAGCAAGCCACCGCCGTCGCTCACCAGCGCGCCGTCGGATAATCCCAACGCCAGCACCGCACGAACGCGGCCGACCTTCATACGGCCGATCTGCCCGATCATCACGCGGCCGCGCTCCGGCGGCAGCGCGCCCAGTTCCAGCGCCTCGATGCCCGTGCGCACGATCCGCGCGGCCAACGCCGCCGAAACCTGCCGTCCGGCCAGCAGCGCGTCGAGTTGATCCAGCAGATTCAACCATAACTGCCAAACCTGCGCGGTATTGCCAGCCTCCAGCCGCATACCTCGCGCGGTCAGCCCGTCGCGCAACGCAGTGAGTTTGTCGAATAATCCCGCTTCCTCTGTAAACGTCCACAACGCCCGCGCGTATTCGCCGGAACGCTCGGCACGGTGCATGGCGCGGCGCAAGTCAAGCAGCGGTTCAACAGCCAATTGACGCCAAGATTCATTGCGCGCGCGGAGTTTGGTTTCGTCGTCGGAAAGCGGGAATGGGGTCGGCGCGTCGAACGGATACAGCCAGCGCGGACCATCCAGCGCGTGGGAGCGCGCATACGCGTCCAATTCCGAAACCTCGTCGTCATTGAGTTCTGAAAAACCGCTGTGAATCCAGTCGGATAGCGCGGCTGTCGGCGAATCCTTAGCAGCGAAGTCGATTGCGCCCAGCAATCCCAGAAAGAACGGGTGGGTGAACGCGGGCCGCTTGAGGTCGATGTACACGGGAATCCCCATGCGCGAGAACGCACGCGTCAGTTCGCCGCCATACTTATCCAATTGAGCGTGCAGCACGCGGATGTCGTCGGGCCGATAGCCGGAAGCGATCAAGCGCAGCGTACGAGCGGCGGCGGCTTCAGCCTCCGTATGCGGTGATAACGATTCTGAAACCATCTCGATATTCCGCTCCTGGCCCGTATACGGTTCAGCTTTACGGGCAAACAACGCTTTATCCAGATAGCGCATGGGCCACGCCGCGTCCAGATCATCCGCCAAATGCTCATGATTATATACTATTCCGCTGCGCACGAAACCCCTCGCCAGGCGATCCAGCGTAGCGCGCGCTGGCGCATACAACCGCGCATCCGGCACGTCGGATTTATCCCATGTCAGCGCGATGGTGAATGACCGCGCGGTCTTTGCCGCCGTGCAGAATAGATCCACCATCGACGGCACAATCAGGTCAAACCCATACACCCACACCCGTGCGCCGGACAGGACGCCCGACGCGGGCAGACGGCGGAGCATTTCCCGCTGCACGTCCTCACCGTCCGCGAATTGTCCCGAAAGCAACTCTTCATACTCTGAAAATATATGGGCCATGTCGGATAGCTTGGCTCGCAGCGCGCCTTCGCAGCGTGACGCCAATTCCAGTACCGACGCCGGGGTTTGGCCAGCGCACTTGAATTCCCCAATCTGATCGGCCATGCGCTGGGCGAATCCACGGCGCTTAGCCGCGCGTTGATAGTACGCCAGGTTCGGAGCGAGGCCATCCAGCAGGGCTTGCACGGCCATGCTCTTGCCCTCGGCGCTGATGCGCGCGTGAGGCGGCCGGCCCGCCGCGTCGAATACGCGCTCGGTCAACCGCGACGGCGAGAGCACGTCCAACGTGAAAAACCCGGGAATCTCCAGCGTCTCCAGTATCTCAACCTCGGCCTGGAGCGTGTACTGTTCCGGCACGATGAGGACTAATTTCTCTTCGTCTCGTGATAATGCGTCGCCAATCTCGCGGACGACGCGCGGCAGCAGGCGTCCTGGACGGCCTGTTATAATCGTTGTGGTGATGTATTCTTTATTTAGTTCATTATTATTCATGCATTACTCCAAATCCCATATAGGTATCATGGATTCACCGGAAGCGGTCGGCGGCTGGTTATAGCCGTCTGTCAATCCCACCAACGCGCGGTGCTGTTTGACTAAGCGATACGCGCCTAGGCTTAGCGGGCTGGTCAAGCCGAACTCAACGGCACGGGCGCACGGCGTATACTGACCCATCAGCGACACAGGTGTGCCAGACGGGAGATGATCCGCCAGCCAGTTAAGCGCCTGGATGGATTCGCGGATGAACCCCGGCAGTATCAGGTGGCGAATCATAGTGCCGCGCTGCATCGCGCCGCGCTCATCGTATACGGCGGGGCCGGCCTGGGCGCGCATACGGAGGATGGCGGATTGCGCAACCTGCGGATAATCGGGAGCGCTGGAGAGCAGGTCCGCTTGTTCTGAATCATCGTATTTATAATCAGGCAAGTATATATCCACCAAACCGTTTAGCGCGTCGATAGTGTCTATGGATTCATAACCGCTGCTATTCCAAACGATAGGAGTATGCTGAATATTATTTACCAACTCATAATCACGCAGACGCCGCAACGCATCCGTTACAACCGGAAAGTACGGCGCGGCATTGATCAGGTTGATGTTTTGGACTCCTTGACCGATGAGCGAGACGAACGCGTCTAGCAAATCATCAACATTATATATGCGGCCAAACTCGTGCGGCCTGTCCCAACTGATAGCGGCATTCTGGCAATAGACGCAACGCAAAGCACAGCCGCAGAAAAATACCGCGCCGCTGCCGCCGCTTAAGACCAGGCATGGTTCCTCGCCGTGATGGATCATTACCTTCGCAATCCGGGGACTAGTACCCATCCGGCACCAGCCGCGGCCCTGCGTCTCACCGCGGACGGCACCGCACTGCCTGGGGCAGAGCCTACAGCCGGACGCGGTTATTACACTTTCATCATAATTCACTGACGTAAGTAACTAGGCCGACGCTGTGAACCGCTCGCGAATCAGATCCGCGATGGCCGTATAAGCGTCGTCCTCGTCCTCGCCGTCCAGCACCAGATACAGACTGTCGGTGCTCTTGCTGGATAACGAGAGCACGCCCATGAGGGATTTAGCGTTGACGACCTTGCTGCCCTGCTCGATGAGTATCCGCGCGGTATACTTGCACGCTTCCTGCACGAGCAGCGCGGCCGACCGCGCGTTCAGACTCTCGATGCCGTTCAGGTCGATTGGTTTTCGTTTCATAAAGGTTCCTCCTTCCGGCAGGATTGCCGGGTAAAGCATGACGGTTTCCCACATAGTATTTATGCGGGAGACGCGCTGAACATGATCGTTTTATTTCGACAAACGTTGTGTCGTTATTCGAATCCGCGTCGGCCGAGCGTTTGGGCGATGTCCTCCAACTTGCGCAGACGGTGGTTGACGCCGGACTTGCCCACTGTTGGGTTAAGGGTTCGGCCCAGCTCAACCAGCGACAGTTCGGGATGGGCAAGCCGCGCCTCGGCTATTTCGCGGAGCTGGTCGGGTAAACTGCCTAATCCCGAAGCGCGGATGATCAACTCGATCGCTCGGATCTGACGATCCGCCGCATCCACGGCCTTGTCCAGGTTCGCGGAATCGCAGTTGGTCGCGCGGTTGACGCGGTTGCGCATATCCTTGAGGATGCGCGCGTCCTCATACCGCAGTCGCGAAGCCGCCGCGCCCATGTGGGTGAGCAGCGCCGCTATCTGTTCGGCTTCCTTCAGGTAGACCACGCGCTGATTCTTGCGGGTCACCGCGCGCGGGGTCAGGCGCAGGCTTTCCAGCAAGCTCGTCAGCGTCTCGGCGAGCCGCTCGTCCGCGCTGATGAATTCTAGGTGATACTCCTTAGCGGGGTCGGCCGCCGAGCCGCCGCCCAAGAACGCGCCGCGCAGGAACGCCGCGCGACAGCAGGGCTTGGGATTCAACACGGGCCGCTCGACATCGGTCACGGCGAACCAGCCTTGATCGCCCAGCAGACCGCAGATGGTCAGGATCCGCCGCGCCTGGTCGCCAGACCATTCAGCCGAAATTACATGCTCGTTTAATAACGATTCAGTCAGCATAATCGATCGGTTCACGGCGGAAGCGCTACGGCTGACGATGCACAACCAGAGCGCGTTATCCTCGTCGATGGCCAGCGTCGAGGCTGTGTACATCAGCGCGCTCATCTCGGATATCAGGCAGCACCGCGCGCCTAGCGGCGCGGCTGCCAGTTCCTCCTTGACTTTAGAAGAGAACGAGCTTGACACGCCTGGCTTCAAGGCGACACGTCCTCGCCTATGATGCGCACCTCCGGTTCGAGGGTGACGCCGGAATTTTGTTGAACACGCTCCACTACATTGTTCATCAATGTTATTATGTCAGAAGCGGTCGCGCCGCCATTGTTTACGACAAAGCCCGCGTGCATGGGCGAGATCATCGCGCCGCCGACCGCGTAACCCTTCAAGCCCGCGTCCTCGATGAGCTTGCCCGCGAAATGTCCCGGCGGCCGCTTGAAAAAACTGCCCGCGCTGGGTACGGTCAGGGGCTGCTTGGATTTGCGGCGCTGGGTGTAGTCGGCTATGCGTTCCTTTATGATTGCAGGATCATCCGGTTGTAATAGCATTGTTACGCGGGTAATTACCGCGCTGTCATCCATCATCGCGCTGCCACGGTAGCGGTAGTTCAAAGTTGTCCCTGTGTAATTATTATGTTCATACGACGAACCATTCCAGCTGATGGCGTCGACGGATTGCACGACCTGCGACATCTCATGCTCATACGCGCCCGCGTTCATGAGCGCCGCGCCGCCGACGGTGCCAGGGATGCCGCTTAGCGCCTCCATGCCCGAAAGCCCGGCAGCGGTGGCGGCATTGGCAACGGCGCTTAGGAGCGCGCCAGCCCCGGTTATGAGATGATAACCGTCCAGCTTTACATCCCATAGTTTCCCAGTAGGAGAATCCCCATCGTCGTGCCGCGCGCATATCCGTATGGTCAGCCCGCGTATGCCGCCGTCGCGGACGATCAGGTTTGATCCGTTGCCGATAATGGTTATGGGTATATCGAATTCACGCGCTGTCCGTAAAGCGCTTAGCAATTCATAATCATACCGAGGCATAAACAATGCGTCGGCTGGGCCGCCTACACGCATGGTCGTCCACTTGGACAGCGGCTCGTTCAACAGCAATGCCGCTTCACCATGAAGGGCGCGAAGGCGCGACAACATCCGCGCAAAATCGGTCTGATTCATATGATCCTGAATCCTCCTTAGTGCACTGGTACAGTAGCATAATCTGCGGCGGAAATCAAGCGACAACTATATTTTGCAGGAACCGCATGGGCGTTATGCACAATTTGCGGACGGAATGGGTTGAACAGTGCAGAATATGTCAGGGAAATGGCGGAATACGCCTGAACGCGCACATTTCATATGAAATAAGTCTAGTCAATCGCGCGAAAGTATGATATACTAATTGAAACCGTATACCCCTAACCCGGTACCAACGCTGACCAACCCGTTTAGGGCATCTTCAACAATTTGGAGGGATACGCTTTATGATTCATCGCCGAATCAATCGCCCATTGGCACTGCTGTTATGCGCGCTGTTCATGGCCGCGTCGCTGAGCGCTTTCGCGCCAGCGCTGGCCGAGGACGCCGCGTACCGCACGATCTATGGGGCCGAGGTGACCACACTCAACTACCTGACCACCAGTACCGAGAATGTGTACAGCCTGGCCTCCAACCTGTTCGACACGTTGGTCGAGTATGACCGTTACGGCAACGTTCAGCCCAGCGCAGCGACGTCCTGGGAGGTCAGCGAGGACGACCTGACCTGGACGTTCCACCTGCGCGAGGGTATGAAGTGGGTCGACGGCAGCGGCAATCCCGTGGCCGAAGTGACCGCCGCAGACTTCGAGGCGGCTGCGAAATATATCCTCGACGCGCAAAACGCCTCGTCCATGGCCAACGTATTATATGATATAATCGTCGGCGCGGAGGATTATTTCAACGGCACGTCCACGCCTGAGGAAGGCGCCGATCCTGCGCCCGTTACCGAATGGTCGACGGTGGGGATCAAAGCGCTGGATGCGCTGACGCTGCAGTACAGCTTGAACGCGCCGGTGCCGTACTTCCTGTCGATGACGACGTACTGCCCGTTCATGCCGGTGTACGAGCCGTTCCTGCTGGAAAAGGGCGAAACGTTCGCGCTGGCTACGGGCAACAATACGCTGCTGTACAACGGCGCGTATTATCTGGCCGAATTCAAGCCCCAGGAAAGCCGGCTGTTGAAGAAAAACCCGCACAACTGGGACGCCGACAATGTATTCATCGACCTGCGCTCATACACGTATAACGCGGAAGCCGCGACCGTCGATCCGGAGCTGTTCCTGCGCGGCGAGGTGGATGAGGCGGAGTTTAACAGCGAAGTAGCTGCGGAATGGCTGTCCGATCCGGCGAAAGCCGATCTGATCCGGCCGATCCGCCGCAGTGGATTCTACACGTACTTCTATTCGTTCAACTACGAACCGAAATTTGCGGCCGAGTACGAGCCGGAAAATTGGAAGCTGGCCGTGAACAATGAGAACTTCCGGAAGGCGTTCTACTACGCGTTCGACCGCATAGGCAGCCAGGCTGTGTTCGAGCCGTCGAACCCGGAATCGATCATATTCAACACGATCACGCCGCCTGAATTCGCGGCCTTGAACGGCGTGGATTACACCATGATTGGGGATCTGGCGCCGATTACCGCGCTGGGCACGGGCACGTATGACGAGGAAACGGCTTTGAAGTACCGCGATCTCGCCAAAGAGGAACTGACCGCTGCTGGCGTAACGTTCCCGGTCAAGGTGCTGCTGACCTACAACGCCTCGTCAAACAGCTGGGCTGATGAGTCTGTCGTCGAGGAGCAGCATCTGGAGAGTTTGCTGGGCACGGACTTCATCGAGGTCATCGTTGAGGCAAGGCCGTCGTCGGGATTCCTGGCTAACGTGCGCAGGTCGGGCGATTATGGCTTGATGAAGTGCAACTGGGGCCCGGATTACGCGGATCCGCAGACGTTCGTCGATCCGTTTGGCGAGGGCAATTCGTATAACTTCATGGATAAGGGATTGACGCAAGCGGATGAGGGCGGCTCGATTGTCGCGCAGTATTACGCGCTGGTCGATGCGGCTCGGGCTGAAACGAGTGATATTGAGAAAAGGTATGAGCTGTTCGCTAAGGCGGAGGCGTACTTCATTGACCATGCGATCGTCGTGCCGCTGGGGTATGGCAGCGGCGGGTATATTGGGTCGTGGATCGATCCGTATGAGGGGCAGTTTGCGCCGTTTGGCGTGAGCAACTATCGGTATAAGGGGCAGCATCTGCTGGATAAACCGATGTCGACGGATGAGTATTTCGATTCGTACGACGCTTGGACTGACGCTCGCGCGGCGCTAACGGATTGATCCAATTCACGGTAAAAACGCGGATTGAACATTTCACGGTAAAAAGAAGGTCCAGGGCGAAGCCCTGGTCAGGGGATCGAAGGGGGCTGAAAGCCCTCTCGCAGAGGTCCGGGGACAGAGTCCCCGAAACCCAGGGGTGTGGGGCCGAAGCCCCACACCAGCGATTCCCAGCAATAATTTGGTAAACCACAAACGCAACCAGCGAGGCACCTGTGGCAAAATATATCGCTAAGAGACTAACCGCCGCCATCTTCACGCTGTTGATTATCATCAGCGTCGTTTTCATACTCGTGCGGCAGATGCCCATCGAGGGATATTTTGACAATTTTGATAAGCTGGACGCCGGGGTAATCCGCGCGAAGCTCGTTCAAATGGGCCTGACCGATCCGATATTGGTGCAGTTAAGGCGATTCTTGGGGAATCTGCTGCACGGCGACCTGGGTACGTCAGCCCGCTACAGCGTCGGCATGCCTATCAGCCAGATATTATTGAATAAAATCCCTATATCGCTGCAGTTTGGCCTGACGTCAATGGCGTTGTCACTACTGCTGGGCGTGCCGCTGGGTGTGGCGATGGCTCGCTCTCAAGCGCGGTTTAAGGCGCGGTTCTGGGATGCTATCGGGACTGTATTCATAGTATTTATTAATTCTGTACCGTCGGCAGTGTATCATATTTATATACAGGCGTATGGTTCAAGAGCGCTCAATACTTCCATGTTATTCAGCAGAGGCGCGCCGCTTACGTGGCTGCTGCCTGTGATCTCAATGTCGCTCGGGAGCACGGCGTATTACGCCATGTGGCTAAGGCGTTACATGGTCGATCAGTTAAACAGGGAATACGTCATCCTCGCCCAGGCGAAGGGCGTTAAGAATTCGAAAGTGCTGGCTAACCACGTATTCCGCAACGCGTTTGTACCCATGATCCAATATTTGCCAACGTCATTGTTATACACGATCAGCGGCTCGATCTACGTCGAATCGTTGTATTCGATTCCCGGGATGGGCGGACTATTGGTGGACGTTATCCGGCGTCAGGATAATCCCATGGTTCAAATATTGGTTATAATATATAGCTGCATCGGTGTCGTCGGATTGCTGCTGGGGGATCTGCTGATGGTGGCGATCGACCCGCGCATTAGTTTCGCCAAGAAAGCTGGAGCACGATGATCCGGCTGCGTTCGCTATTGTCGCGCAAACTGGAGGACGCGTCCGCCACGGCTGTCGCCGAAACGACCGCAATCATAAGTACTTTACCTGACGAAGTTACGCGTGATCCGGCGTTATTTGAGGAAATACCATTCGACAGCGCGAACGCCGAGCGAATCGGTTATTCCAACTATTCGTATTGGGGCAGCACGCTTCGGGCATTCTTAAAGAAACCTGTCGCTGTGATACTGTTAAGCGTGCTGGTTGTGCTGATCGCGTTCACGTTTATACAACCATACCTACCTGGGCAGTATCCGGCCACGCTGATCGTCAACCATCCGCTGACCAAGCGGCAGATGAGCAATGTGCAACCCACGTTCACGACGGTGCTCAAGTCAGCACCGCCAGGTGAGGAACTCGCCGTGCGCGCATACAACGATCCGCAGTGGCTCGCAGTGACCAATCTGATGCGGGTGATACAGCGGCGAACGGCCTTCACGGTCGTGGAGTATACCGGCGATTGGGTGCGCGTCAGCATCGACGGCGACGAGGGTTGGATAGCGAATGACTTCATAAATAAGTTAAAACTGCCCGACGATCCAACCGCTGTGCCATACGGCAGCCAATCCAACTTCGCGGTGAATATGTTCTTTTCACCGAATGATTATACCAACGCAGGCAATGAGCTTTTCGCCCATCGCGACGATCTACAGATTGCTGTGGACGGTTTGACCGCCACAACTATTCGCGAAACAGAGCTAAGGATACTCCCCTACCAGAATGGATTCTGGTTCGGCACGAACCTAATCGGCCAGGATCTATGGGCGCTGGTGTGCTCTGGGACGCGCACGTCGCTGTTCATCGGGTTCATGGTTGCGATCGTCGAGGCGGCTGTTGGAATCCTGATGGGCATCGTTTGGGGATATGTGCGGCAACTCGATCGGATTATGACAGAGATTTACAACGTAATCGACAATATTCCGACAACCATCGTTCTTATACTTATATCATATATAATGCGGCCGAGCGTGCGCACGCTGATCTTCGCGATGTGCCTGACCTCGTGGGTCGGCATGGCGCGATTCATACGCAATCAGATTGTGATAATCCGCGACCGCGACTACAATCTGGCGTCGCGATGCCTGGGCACACGCCTGCCGCGTGTGATCATGCGCAACCTCCTGCCTTACCTGGTCTCGGTCATCATGCTGCGCATGGCGCTGGCCATCCCCAGCGCGATCGGCAGCGAGGTATTCATAACGTACATCGGCCTGGGGCTGCCGGTCAGCGTACCATCGCTTGGCAACCTGATTAACGAAGGCCGCAAGCTGCTCTCGACATCGCAGAGTTATCAGCTGATATTCCCGACGATTGTTTTATCGGTCATCACGATATCATTCTATATTATTGGGAATACTTTCGCTGACGCTGCGGATCCTAAGAACCATAGGTAGGGAGGAAATTATGGAAGCATTGAACTATGGGGAATCGCTTCGGCATACTGTTGCAGAATACCGCACATGGCCCGATGAATTTCGCTGCGAGCTAATCGATGGTGAAATTTATATGATGTCGCCAGCGACACGGTCAGGACACGCGAGCGTTGTCTTCCAGCTTAGCAGACTGCTTGGCAATTATTTGGAAGGCAAAAGATGTGCAGTATTCATCTCACCCTTTGATGTTGAGTTTTCTGAATATGACGTTGTTCAACCAGACATTGTTGTCACATGCAAGCCTGAGTTAATTGTAGACTCAGGACTAACAGGCGCGCCTGACTTCGTAGCTGAAGTACTTTCACCTAAAACTCGAAAGAGAGATTTGACAGAAAAACGTGAGCTATATGAAAAACATCAGGTTGCGGAGTATTGGATAATCGATCCTAAAGAAAAGTACGTAGATGTCTATATACTTCATGAAGGTAAGTATCTTCCACCAACACGTTACACTGATACGGGCGTGATAAAGATATCAGCGCTTCTTGACTGCGTGATTGATCTCAATGTGATTTTTAGAAGTCCGATGAGTATTGTATACCGTAGCGAGGAGGAATAATGAATTCGCTTTCTCCCCTCCTCACCATCCGCGACCTTGTCGTCCAGTTCACGCTGCGCGGGCAGACCCTCACGGCCATCCGCGGCGCATCGTTGGATCTGTTTGAAGGCGAATCCCTCGCGATAGTCGGTGAATCCGGCAGCGGGAAATCCGTGCTGGTCAAATCGCTGATGGGCATGCTGGATAAGAACGGCCGCGTCTCCGGCGGTTCCATCCAGTACAACGGGCAGGAGTTGACACGATTCAACACCGAGCAGGAGTGGCTGACCATTCGCGGCCGCGAAATAGCCATGGTCATGCAGGACCCGATGACCAGCCTCAACCCGCTGAAAACCATCGGCGATCAGATAGGCGAAGCCATCGCGCTGCACCAGAACCTGCGCGGCACCGCCAAGCGCGACGCCATCCACAGCCTCATCTCGGACGTGGGCATCCCCGACCCGATCCGCCGCTCGAAGCAGTACCCGCACGAATTCTCCGGCGGGATGCGTCAGCGCGTCGTCATCGCCATCGCTATGGCCTGCCGTCCGAAAATCCTCATCTGCGACGAACCGACCACGGCGCTGGACGTTACGATCCAGGCGCAAATACTGGCCTTAATCACCGAACTCCAGCAGCGCAAGCACCTGACCGTCATCTACATCACACACGATCTGGGCGTCGTCGCACACGTGGCGGATCGGGTCGCAGTCATGTACGCGGGCGACGTCGTCGAGCAGGGCAAGACCGAGGAGGTTTTCTTTGAACCGGCGCATCCGTACACCTGGGCGCTGTTGTCATCCCTGCCCCAGTTGGGGCGGAAGGGCGAGCCGCTCTACGCCATCGAGGGCACGCCGCCCAGCCTGTTCGAGATGATTAAGGGCGACGCGTTCGCGCCGCGCAATACCCACGCATTAAGGATCGACGCGATGTACGCGCCGCCCAGTTTCAAGATCAGCGAAACCCACTCCGCCAAGACGTGGCTGCTGGATCCGCTCGCGCCCAAGATCGAGCCGCCGCCCGCGATCAAGAGGCTGCAGGCTACTTAATAGTTTTTGCGGCAGCCAATCAGACCTTTCTTTATTTAGTGAAACGAGTGAACGGAGTGAACGGTAAAGAAACTTAAGCCTATCGAGATGCGGCGGAGACACTGGCGCTGGTGGTTGCGCATAGCACTACAATTATAGCGGTTTGTTGTGCGATGATAAGATTAGCGAGGCTGGTCGAAAGCGTTGCGTTCAAGACCCCGTCTTTTGCGTTTTCGGCGTAATCGCCCGCCACAATGGACGCCGCGAACAGAAGCAGTTCCTCCGTACCGACAGACAGCGAGCCGAATCCTTTTTTTTCTCTCAAAATATTCTGTGCCGCGCCGATGTCGCCGACAATCGCGTCAATTTCCGCAGGAAGCAGGGCGAGGATTCCCAAAACCGGCAGTGTATAGGTTTTATCCAGCTTGATTTTCTGCGCCCGAACCACGTCCCGCAGAGCAAGGACGCGGTCGGCGGCGCTTTCGTCCGAATTGCCAAGCACCAACACCTGAGATAGCGACTGGACGCTGTTGTCATTCCAGAATTCGCCTTTCAGTCGGGTATAAAGCTGCTCAATGCGCTCGGCGCCCGCCGCGACGTCTAAATCTGTAAGCGCCAGCATCGCCGCAAAAATGTAATCATCCTGCCCGGTGAGGAAGAAATGGCTGGCTTTCATTGCATCGTAAAAGCTGCGCGCGCGGGTCACGACGTTCTCATAATCGGAAACGTCGGATTGCGCCGCAATCTGATAGGCGGCAATCACCAGATAGTCGGAAGCGCGGAACTTAACGCCTTTCAGCAAGTCGTAGACCTTCAGCGTTTCGTCTAACATCTCCTGCGGATTGGGGGACAGCGAAAGCAGCGTCGCCAAGCACAACGACATATTGCTCCGAAATTGGGAAAAAACTCCTGTGTTCTGCTTAATCAAAGCGCGACATTGTTGAATGGCATCGCAATCAACCGCTTTGCCCTCCTGCGCGTACAGAAGCGCCGCAAGACGCTTTAGCGAGTCGAGCTGCCAAAAGAAATCCTTTTTGACCGCTTGCGTATTGTCCGCAAATAGATCCAGTTTGTTTTGCCATGTGTTCATATAAACGATACCTCCAATTTTTTATTTCGTATCAGTATAGCATATTATATCGGTATAACACAAGTGAGCGGTATAGACAGCATGGAAAGTTTTTACATAGTGTTTTTTTCATAATGGATAATCCCACCGTCCGATGGGTAAAATGCAAATAGTCCATGGCACCCGATAATTATAATAAATAACCAAGGGAGCAACCCTCATGAGCCGGATTCGGACCGACTTGGCGCTGGAATCGAGCGCCTTACAGAACGCTACCGGAGCGCTGGCAGGCGTAAGCATGAGCCAAGCGCAATACGGCGATGTTATGGAGACGGTGGTCGAAATCCTCGACGAGCGCGGCGCGGCGCTGCTGGGGCGCTCGGTCGGGCGGTACGTGACGCTGGCATCCGTCGATCTGCCCCGAAACGACATCGAAACGCGCGAAGTGGTGGTGTCGCGGCTGCGCGAGACGATCACATCCATGATACCGGATTGCGGCGACGTGCTCGTCGTGGGGCTGGGCAACCGGCGCATCACAGCTGATTCACTGGGCCCGAAGGTTGTGGACAGGGTTATTGTTACCCGGCACATGCGTGATCAAACGCCGGATGGTCTGAAGGGGCGGCTGCGTTCCGTCAGCGCCGTCGCGCCGGGCGTGCTGGGCGTCACGGGCATGGAGACCGCGGAAGTAGTTCGAGGCATCGTCGAGCACGTCAAGCCCTGCGCCGTCATCGCCATCGACGCGCTGGCCGCGCGCGAGACGCAGCGCATCTGCACCACCTTGCAGATAGCGGATACGGGCATCGACCCCGGTTCCGGCATAGGCAACCACCGAATGGCGTTAAACAAGGAAACGCTGGGCGTACCCGTCGTGGCGCTGGGCGTGCCGATGGTGGTGTACGCCGCGACGATAGCGCGCGACGCGCTGTCTCTGCTGGCGCAGGATCTGGGATTCGACTGCGAGGAGCACGCCAAAGCGCTGGATGCTTTGGTCGAGCGCGTAGTCGCAGAGCAGCTGGGCGACATGGTCGTCACCCCGCGTGAGGTGGATGAGCGCGTCGCCAACATCGCAGAAGCCATAGCCTTGGGCATCAATGGCGCGCTGCAGCCAAGGCTTACCGATGATGAGATTCCAACGCTGATGCATTAATTATTAGTTAAAGCATATACTGTTCTAATAGTATGTAGGCGCGCATATATTGTATATGCCGCCAGGGTTCGAAAACAACAGACCGAAAGAACGGCCGAATGAAAGACAAACTCACCCGCTGGGATTTGCTGCGACTACTGATGGCTGTGGCGTTATGCGCCGTGGCTGTGTTCGCATTCCGCGCGCAGGGCGGGTTCATGCCGGGCGCGCTGCTGCCCGATTGGGGATTGAGCAACGACGCCGACCCATCGGCGGTAATAGTGGACGGCACCGCGACATTTCCTGTCGAAGAACTGCCCGTATCATCCGAAGTTTCAACTCCAACTCCTACTCCAACGCCCGCGCCAACCAATGCGGACGGCATCCCGATCCCCAATGTCAGGATAAATTTGTTGAATCCCAGTGATAATGTAACGCCATTGCCGTCGCCTTCAGCAACGCCCACACCCAGCCCTACCGCAAGCGCCCTCGACCCGCACGATCCGGCGGATTCCCCCGAATCCAACGAAGCCGTACCCGAACAGGAGATGCGCATCGACGTCGTGACCCGCAAACGCGAAGGCGCGGTTCGCGTCCTCATCTACCATACTCACACCGAAGAGGCGTACTCACCCACGCCTAATTATACCTACAAGACCCACGGTTCATGGCACACCCAGAACCTGGCTTGCTCGATCGCACGTGTGGGGGATGAACTGGCGTTCCTGCTGACCGAGAAGTACGGCTGGGAGGTTGTGCATGACACAACCGACTATGAACCGCCTAACTTCGATACGGCGTATACCCGCTCACTGCAGGGCGTTGCGGCATATACCGAGCGCGGCGAGACGTTCGATCTATACATCGATCTACACCGCGACTCGTACACGGATCGTTATGCTTCCAACACTGTCTCTATCGGCGGCCAGGGCGTCGCGCGAATCCGACTGCTCGTGGGCAAGGGTGGAGACTTCTCCCAAAAACCCGCATGGGAACAGAATCTCGCGCTGGCCGACGCGATCACTGACCGCCTGAACGCCATCGCGCCTACGCTTTGCACGCCCGTCTACCTCTCCGCCAAGAACCGTTACAACCAGCACGTGTCACCGAACGCCACGCTGATCGAGGTCGGCAACAACCGCAACACGATGGAGGAGGCGTTGGCCGTCGTCCCCTACCTGGCCGAAGCGCTGGATGCCGTTATGGGAAAGTAATAGAAAACCTCATCAAGCAGTGATATGCCACACCCGTTTTGCGTAATCCGCTATCGTCAAATCCGAACTGAACCGCCCGGCATGGCACATATTGACAAAACCCATGCGCGTAAACTCTCGGCTGCCGTATGCCTGGAACGCCTGCTTGCGCGCGGTATCATAAGCGGCCATGTCGCCCAATACATAATAATGATCCGGCACATGCCATGACGCGCCATCCAGCAGCGCCGTCCGCAACTCCGCAAACATACCCGTGCCATTGTCATCCAGCGTGCTATCGGTCAGCGCGTCCATCGCGCGGCACAACCGTGCGTCGTGCTTCAGCAGCGCTTTCGGATCGTGATGCGGCAGCAGCCGCTCAATCTCATCGACGTCCGCGCCGAATATGAAGTTATGCTCCCTGCCCGCCGCCTCGACGATCTCGACGTTCGCGCCGTCGTATGTACCCAGCGTGACGGTGCCGTTCAGCATGAATTTCATATTGCCCGTGCCGGACGCCTCCGTTCCGGCCATGGATATCTGTTCGGAAATATCGGCCGCGGGCACCATCTCCTCCGCCCACGATACGTTATAATTCTGAACGAATATGACGTTGAACAGTTCCCGCGCTGCCGGATCGCTGCGTATCTGCCGGCCAATTTCATTGATCAGCTTGATGATAGCCTTTGCGCGGCGGTAGCCCGGCGCGGCTTTTGCGCCGAATATGAACGTCACGGGGTTCGGATTCTTCAGCAACCCATCCTTGAAATCATTATACAGCATAAGGATGTTCAGCGCGTTCATCAACTGACGCTTGTATTCGTGTAACCGTTTTATCTGTATATCAAATATACTCGTTGGATCAACGGCAATGCCCTCCCGCTTGGCGATGGCGTCGGCCAGCTTTGCCTTGTTGCACTGCTTTATCGCCGCGAATTCATCCAGCACGGCGTCGTCGTCCGCGAACGGCGCCAACCGTTCCAACCGCATCGGTTCGCGCAGCACATCGCCCTGGGTCAAGCCGTTAACCAATTGGGTCAGTTCAGGATTGCACAATCCCAGCCAGCGGCGGAATGTGATCCCATTCGTTTCATTTAAGAAGCGTTCCGGCCAGACATCGTACCAATCCTTGAGCGTCTTGCCGCACAGTATTTCGGTGTGAATCTTCGCGACGCCGTTTGTATGTGAGCTGGCGAATATGGCCAGCGGCGCCATCCGCGCGACGCCCGTGCGCAGCACGGACATCCGCTTGACCTGATCGCGCGGCACGTCGTTGAAGGCCAGTGTCCTCTCTAAATGAAGCTGGATTTCATTGATAATCTCTAGAATTCGCGGCAGCAGCGAGCGCAGCATCGACGCCTTCCACGTCTCCATGGCCTCGATCATAATGGTGTGGTTGGTATAATTAAACACGCGCCGCGCGATGCCAAACGCTTCGACAAACTTCAGCCCATCCTCATCCACCAGGCGGCGGATGAGTTCCGGGATCGCGATCACCGGATGCGTATCGTTTAACTGAATGGCGAACATTTCCGGGAGCTCGCGCACGTCGCGTCCCGCGCTGTGGCATCGATCCAGCAAATCCCCAATCGTCGCGGCCGAAAAGAAATACTCCTGCCTCAACCGCAGCGCCTTGCCGCGCGGTGTGTCGTCGTTCGGGTAAAGTGTTCGCGAAATATCCTCGGCCTCGTTTTTTTCCTTAACGCTCGCCGCGTACTTCTGCTGGTTGAATAGGTCGAAATCGAACGGTTCGCACGCCTCCGACTGCCACAGCCGCAGAGTGCCTACTCGCGCGCCGCCGTAGCCGATGATCGGCATGTCATACGGCACAGCCATGACCGTCTGATCCTTGAAGCAGATACGCCTCGCCGACGCCTCGCGCCGGACCGACCACGGATCCTCATCCGCGTGCCAGTCGTCCCCTGTCTCGCGCTGGAATCCATTCTCAAATGTCTGGCGGAATAATCCATATTTGTAGCGGATGCCATATCCCGTAACGGGCAGACCCAGCGCGGCCGCGCTGTCCAGGAAACACGCGGCCAAGCGTCCCAGCCCGCCGTTGCCCAGCGCGGCATCCTCTATCTCTTCCAGTTCGCCCAGATCGACACCGACGTCGGCCAGCCACGACCGCGCGTCCTCCAGCAGACCGAGACACAATAGATTATTGTACACCAGTCGCCCGGTCAAGAATTCAGCCGACAGGTAGCACGCGGTTTTGGCGGGTTGATCCGTCTGCCACTTATCCGCTATCAAGCCTACGGCGGCCTTGGCTATGGCGCTGTGCACGGCGCGCGGCGGTGCGGACTTTGGCGCGGCGTAACCCGCCGTCCTCAGATTCATCAGGAATGAATCCATAAACGTTTGTCGTAACGCTTCATTAACCATAATATTTCACCGCCCGTATAATTCTGTCAGCACGCGTATTTTATCCGCCAGTTCGTCGGTCAGTGCGCCGGGTTTCATGCGCCAGGACCAGTTGCCTTCGGCAATACCAGGCACATTCACCCGCGCCTCCGAACCCAATTCCAAAAAATCCTGTATAGGCGCGATAGCCGTATTCGCCGTGCTGGACCAAGCCGCGCGAATCATCGTCCACGGCACGCTCGCCTGGCGTCCCATATTCAAGTACTGCCGGGCGAACCGCCTCTCCTTCGCCGGCGCATTTGCGAAGTAACCCAACGACGTATCGTTGTCATGGGTGCCCGTATACACCACGCAGTTGCGCTCATACTTATGCGGCAGGTACTCGCTGTCCGCGCCTGGATTGAACGCGAACTGCAGCACCTTCATGCCCGGATAACCAGTCCTCTTTAATAGCCGTTTCACGGCAGACGTGATGTCGCCCAGATCCTCCGCGATGACCTCGGGATTCCCCAGCGCTTTGTTGATCGTCTCGAAGAACGGATAACCCGGCCCCGGCCGCCACTGCCCATTCCGCGCGGTCGTTTCGCCGCCCGGTATCGCGTAGAACGCCTCCAACCCGCGGAAATGGTCGATGCGTGTCACATCAAACAGCTCGGCCACCGCGCCCAGCCGCCTGACCCACCAATCATAACCATCCTGCTGCATGACATCCCAGCGATATATCGGATTCTCCCACAGCTGGCCGTCGGCGTTGAAGAAGTCCGGCGGGCAGCCGGATTCCTCGATGGGGTTCAGATCCTCATCCAACTCGAACAGCCCCGGGTTCGCCCACACGTCGGCGCTGTCCATCGCGGCATAGATGGGGATGTCGCCGACGATGGCGATGCCGTTGACATTGGCGTACGCCTTGAGCGCGCTCCACTGTTCAAAGAATAGCCACTGGGTGAATAGGCGATAGGCGATATCGCCGCGCAGCCGTTCGCGCGCAGTCGACAGCGCGGCTGGGTCGCGGCGTTTAAGGCCTTCGGGCCACTCATACCAGTGGCGCGAATCCTCCGCGCGGATGGCCTCATACAGCGCGTAATCCTCCGCCCAATGGTGCGAATGTCGGAATCTCTCAACCTTTGCAACCATATCCGGTGTCACCCGCGTAAACGCCAAGCGCAGCACCTCGCCGCTGCGCTCAATCATTCTTAAATAATCAATCTTGTCGAATTCGATGGGTTTCAACGCTGCGCACTCGTCGGGCATCAACAATCCCTTATCGGTCAGCAAATCCCAGTCGATGAACAGCGGATTCCCCGCGAACGAACTGGGCGAGGAGTACGGCGAATGGCCCTTCCCCACCGGGCCGAGCGGCAGCACCTGCCAATACGACTGGCCTGCGGCCTTTAAGAAGTCGAGGAATTGATACGCGGCCTTGCCGAACGTGCCAATCCCATACGGCGACGGCAGGCTGAATATGGGCAGGAGTATGCCGGAACGCCGTGACGAGGTCCATTTAGTCTTAGTTTTCGTAGGCATAATAATTGCCTCCCTGTATACTTATGTCGCATTATACCATCCGTCGTAATAGTGCATAAAGAATCGGCTGTCGAATTAGCCATCCACCGACAGTATATCACCCAATCCGCTCAAATACAATCGCCATAAATCGCGTATTCCCCCCTGGAAAATTATTTGCATTTATGCGCGGCATATGTTATACTACGCGGAGCGATTCGTCGGATCGGCGTTTGGTCGGTTAAAGGCGACGTGCGCCAATTATAACCAATTCTTAAGGAGATGGAGTATGCCCAACATCAAGTCCGCCATTAAGCGGGTTAAGGTCAACCAGAAAAAGAACCTGCGCAACCGCATGGTTAAGTCCTCCATGAAAACGCAGCTCAAAAAATTCGAGACGGCGCTGGTGAAGGAACCGGCCGCGGCCACCACGCTGCTGGCTTCGACCGTGGGCGCGGTAGACCACGCGGCTTCCAAAGGCGTCATCCATCGCAACGCCGCCAACCGCCGCAAATCCCGCATGGCTATCCGTCTGAATAAGGCGCTGGCCGCGAAGGGTTAACGCTGACCACTAAGGGTTAGCGCTAGCAGTACAGCCGCATACCGAGGGCCGCGGAATACCGTGGCTCTATTGGTGTATGATGGCACTTAATCCGAATTGGATTCGCGGCAGCGCGGTTGCCTCGGCAATACGCCCGGATCGGATAGCCTCGTTGGTATCCATCAGCAGATCCAAACCCGCACGCAGCCCGCGCGTCAGTTGAAGCGACCGGGCTTTTTGCATTTCACGCCGGACTACGAAGTCAGGCAGGCCCAGCTGCTTGGCAATGTCGGTTGCAGAGCGGCGTTCGCGGGTCATATGGTCGATGTAGAGAAGCTGGCGCAGCCGGCGTTCCGCCAGTGCCAACAGCGCAAAAACGTTCTCGCCGGACTCGACGAGCGAATCCAGGATGGTTAGCGAAGCCGCACCCTTGCCGTCCAGCAGCGCATCCAGCCACTGGAATACGGTGGATTCCTCGGTGCGGATGGAGAGCGCGCGGATATCCTCCTCGCGGATTAGCAAGCCCTTGCGGTAGGCGCATAGCTTGCCGATCTCGCCGACCAACCGCGTGAGGTCACGGCCTGACCAGTTTATCAGGAACGCGGCGGCTTCCGGCTCGATCGACGCGCCTCCCGTTACAACTTCGCGGCGTATAAACCGCTCGATTTCTGCATCGGACGGCGTCACGCATTGAACGACGCATGCCGCCGCGTACAGCGCCTTCACAGCCGCGCGCCGCTTGTCGGTGTCGGCGGGTATGCGGAATACCAGGCAGACCGTGTCGGGCACCCTGGGCAGATAATTCGCCAGCGCGTCCGACTGCGCCTGGGCGTCGCGGGCGCGCTCGGCCGTCAATATATCCATCGCGCGGACGTATACCAGCCGCCGATTCGCAAACGCTGGCAGCGTTTCTGCAGCCTCGATCAGCTTGTCGGCGGATGGATTATCCAGCACGGTTTCGTTAAGCGACTCCAACCCGGCGGGCAGCAGCGCGGCTCGCAATGCGCCGCGCGCCTTGCCAGCCAGGTATGTCTCCGAACCCTCCAGCGCATACAACCGTTGGATGGAACCGCGCTCTATGGACTTGATGAACGACCCGTAGCTCTGTGTTTCACCCATAATTATTATCCATAATGATTATACCTCGTCGATCACGGCGGCGTCGTGCGCGTCCGTCCCATCCGGCACAGCATCGGCAGGCGTTGCGGTTTCCGGCGCGTCCACCTCGTCGATGTTGCCGAATTCTGTCACGATCAACCCGGGCTGGCGGTAGAATTCACCCAGCGACGACACCCCGGCATCCATGCCGCCGGATAGGTCGGCGGGCCGCGCGTCGGCCGCGCTGCCGGATTCCGATTGGTAGAATAGGTCGCGCGCCTGTCCTTCAACGAAAAACCGCACCTTATTCACCCCGCGCAGACCCGTGAGCGTATTGACCACGCTGAATATGAACCCCCGTGCTTGCGCCGCCGTCAGCTCCGCGCACGCAGAGGCGATGTCCTCGGACAGGTTGACCAGCGCCTCGCCAGACTCGATCGACACGCCCAGCAGATCCGCATCGGCGAACGCAGACGGCGTGCCGTCGCTGGCTGGCAGCGCGGGCAGCAGCTTGGCGTCCGGATCGTAACGCCTCGGCCCGGCCAGCAGCAACTTTAACAGCGTGCGCGGATCGTCGGCGAGGTTCTGCTCGATGGCTCGCTCGATGGCAGTCAGGCCCGTACCATCCTCGCGCGGGAAATAGAGCAGGCCCAAGTCCGCCACGGACCCGGCGAAGTCGGCGCGAGTCATGCGCCCGTTCCTCAAATGGAGCGTACGATCGTCCGGCGCGCGGATCTCGGTGACGGTCTCGCCGCCAACCTGGGCGATCAGCCCGTCCAGCCCCGGCACGAATCCCGTCAGCGTCTCGGTGAGCGAGGCAAAGAACAGATACGGCGTGCCGCCGTTTATCGTGAGATAATCATATAATTCCGACCGGAAAGAGAGCTGCAGCAACGTATCGGCGCTGCCCGTTGGCGTGACGATACGCGGCTCGCCGACCATGTAATCCGGATTCAACAGCGACCGCGTCTGTGTCTGGCGGATCAGGCTGCCCTTGCTCAATTCCGTCAGCAGAACCTTTACCAACCGCTCCCGCAGTTCATCCCTGGGCCCACTGGGGATGGTGACGCCTCGTGTTTCAGGTAGAATCCGCAAGCCGTCCGTCGAGGCGAAGTAAAGCGCAACATCGCGCGTCAACCCGTTCGTTTCGGCGGCCAGCGACGTTTCCAGGCCATTCAGATACGTCTCGATATCCTCGCTGATGGAGCGTTTATGCAAACCATACGGCACCGATCCTCCGGCATCGATGGCGTCATCCCGCCCGTTAACCAGTATGCCAACATAATTAACCCCCGGCAATTCCGTCAGCGTGTATGTCAGCGCCATGCGCGCGACGGACTTCTCCGACGGTTCCAGCAGCCACATCGTTGAATTCAGGTTCACGAATACGATGCCGCCGCTGCGCTCGACGGAACCCGTGCCGGACATCAGGCTTAGCTGTGAACCTTTGAGGCTGGGGAACATCTGCCCCAGCCGATCCAACAGGCGTATGGCCACGGCCTCCGTGATGTCGGCGCCCGCGTACACCGTCACCGTATCGGCCGCCGTGACCAGCCGATCGCGATTCCAATCGGGCAGGTAGAGCGTGACGGGTATATCCTCCGGCGAGCGGTAATCCCCCGTGCGAATGGTGTCGGAGGGCTGGATCGTAGGCAGCGCGCGCAGGTCGGCGCGTTCGCGCAGGAGGCTGTCCACGCAGCCGGACAGCGTGAACAGAACAATTAGCATTGCCGAAAGGCACAAACCCCACCGCCTGCGGGCGGAGCCCCTTTCAAAAGGTGCCAAGAGGAGATACCATGCTTCCCTACACCATCGGCAGCCTGACATGGAACGTCGCCCCCTTCCCTTCCTCGCTCGTCAGCGTTATCTCGCCGTCGTGCAGCTGCACGGCCTGGCGTACTATCGACAGGCCCAGCCCCGTGCCGCCCGTAGTGCGCGCGCGCGCCTTATCCACGCGGTAAAATCGCTCAAATATGTGCGGCTGTTCGGATTCAGGGATGCCCATGCCGGAATCCGCGACATCCAGCAGCGCTTTCCCGCCGTCACGGGTGAGCTGGACGCGAATCTTGCCGTGGGGCGGCGTGTACTTGATGGCGTTCTCCAGCAGGTTATATATCATCTGGGAAATCTTGGATCGGTCGGCGAATATGATGATGTCGTCCACGAGGTTCAGCGTTAACTCCTGACCGCGCTCGGATAACAGCGGAGACAAGCGGCGCGCGGTTTCACGCGTAACCTCGGCCAGCTTCAGCTCCTCGCGGCGCAGCCTCACCTCGCCGCTGTCCACGCGTACGAGCGTCAGCAGGTCGCCGATGATCAGCGTCAGGCGGTCGATTTCCTTATTGATGTCGGTCAGGAATTCCTGGCGCAGTTCGGCGGGCGTGTTCGGGTCGTACAGCATGGATTCTATAAGGATTTTCATAGTGGACAGCGGTGTTTTAAGTTCATGGGATGCGTTCGACACGAATTGATTGCGCGCGTCGTCCAGATTCTCCAGACGTTGGCTCATCTCGTTGAATGTGCGCGCCAGTTCCGCCATCTCACGCCCGCCCGTTACCGGAACCCGGCTGCCCAAGTCGCCGCGCGACATGCGTTCGATCCCAGCCGCCAATCCTTGCAGCGGCTTTGTAATTATTTTGGAGAATACCACGCTAAGCAGTATCCCGGCCGCAGCCGCCAGCGCGAAATATGTCAGCATCTGATCCTGCACGGCGATCAATTGCGACACGACATCCTGAACGGGACTGACGGACAGCAGTATCCCCACGCGGCTGCCATCCATCATAATGGGTACTGCGGTGTAACCCATCCAGCGCTGCGGATATTCCAGACTGCGGAACACGTCCAGCCATGTCCGCCGTTCGCGGGCCGTAGTCTCCGGCGACGCGTGCAGGCCGAAGCTGCGCGTCTCGCCGCCCAGGATATCCAGCACCTCCGGCGTATTCAACCGCGCGCCGTTGAGCAGACCGGACGTGTCGGCCTGAACGCGCGCATCCATATCCAACACGATCAGCCGCCCGCCGCGCACCCGATTCTCGGCGGTCATTCGCGCGTACAGCGACTCCGCGTCCGCCTCGTAAAACGCGTACGCAAACGACGCGGCCACCTCTTCGGCGGCGGCGCGGGAGGCGGCGATCTGGTTATCCAGCAGGTATCGCCCGACCAATTGCGTCAGCGCGGAGGCCGCGAAGTAGAACGCCGAAGCCAATATAACGAAAAACGCGAGCACAATCTGCCACCGGACGCCGATTTTTGCCCGCTTTTTTAATGATGGCTTCAAAATCTTTCTTAATCCTTATCCGTAAAGTAATACCCCACGCCCCACTTGGTGAATATGAATTCCGGCTGGGACGTGTTCCGCTCGATCTTCTCGCGCAACCGACGGATATGCACGTCCACCGTGCGCATATCGCCGAGGTAGTCATACTTCCACACGGTTTCCAGCATGCTCTCGCGGCTGAACACCTTGCCCCTGTTTGTGATGAACAGCTGTAACAGATCGAATTCCTTCGCGGTCAGCTTAATATCCTTGCCCGCGATTGTTACAGACCGATTAACCAAGTTAACCTCCATATCCCGCACACGGATCACCTTGGGCGGCTCGACCGACACCACGTTCTGTGTCCGCCTCAATATGGATTTAACCCGCGCCTTAACCTCCAAAATATTGAACGGCTTGGTCATATAGTCGTCCGCGCCGTACTCCAATCCCAATATCTTATCCATATCCTCACCCTTAGCGGTGAGCATAATAATCGGCACATTGGACCTCTCGCGAATCCTCTGACACACCTCGATCCCGCTCAGTTCCGGCAGCATGACGTCCAGCAGAATCAGATCGTACACCCGACTGCCAAACATCGTCAGCGCTTCCTCCCCGTCCGCAGCGGAATCCACCTCATACCCATCCTGTTCGAGACTATATTTTAATCCCTTGAGAATTAAGGGTTCATCGTCAACCAACAGCAAACGCTTCGCCATCGCCATACCCTCCCCATATTTTCATCCCGCGTATCCGTAACTATTTTACCCGAATTTCAATATAAATGCAACAATTTTCCAACAAAACTAATAATAATATTACGCCGAGGCCCAGGGGCTGCGCGCCCCTGGACCCCCGCCAGGGCACAGCCCTGGACCCTTCTTTTTGCCGTGAACCAATCCAACGTTTCCTCGTAACCAAACCCCAGGGGGAGGTTGGGAGGGGGACGACGAGTCCCCTTCCCAAAGGAGCGGATGCGACGCGCCCTGGACCCACCTTCTTGCCGCAAATCAATCCGCCGTTTCCTCTTTACTCGTCCTCATCTTCATCTTTCTTCGCAGAATCGACAATCTTTTGCGCGATATTCCCTGGTACTTCCTCGTAGCGTTCGACCGTCAGCGTGAACGAGCCGCGCGCCTGCGTCATCGACCGTAAGTCCGTCGCATACTTGAACATCTCGGCATGCGGCACCTCGGCCACCACCTGCTGTGCGCCCGCCGTCTGGTTCATGCCCAGTATGCGCCCACGGCGGCGGTTCATGTCGCCAATGACGTCGCCCATGTACTCGTCAGGGATCTCCACCTCGACATGGCAGATGGGTTCGAGCAGCGCGGGGCTCGCTTCCAGGCAGCCCTTCTTGTAAGCGATGCGCGCGGCGGTCTTGAACGCCATTTCGGATGAATCCACCGGGTGATACGATCCGTCGTACAGTATCGCTCTCAACCCAACCATCGGGTATCCGGCCAGCACGCCCTTTGGTAAATTCTCCCTCAATCCCTTCTCAACGGACGGGATGAAGTTGCGCGGCACCACGCCGCCTACGACCTTATCCACAAACTCGAAATCCGTCGAACCGTCTCCAATCGGCTGGAACTCGATCCACACGTCGCCGAACTGCCCGTGCCCGCCCGTCTGCTTCTTGTGGCGGCCCTGCGCCTTGACTGACTTACGGATCGTCTCGCGGTAAGGGATCCTCGGATCCTGCAGTATCGCCTCGACGCCAAACTTGCTGTTCAGTTTCTTGCTGACCACTTCCAGATGTAATTCACCCAGCCCGGACAGCAGCGTCTCCAACGTATCCGGACTCTTGTCGATGCGGATGGTCGGATCCTCTTCCTGCAAGCGGCTTAACCCCGTGAAAACCTTATCCTCTTCGCCGGATTTCTTGGCGTACACGGCCATCGAGATGCACGGCGCGGGGAAGTCGATGTCCGGATACTGGATGGGCTTGCCCGCCTCGCATAGCGTGTGGCCTGTATTGGTGAACTGCAGCTTGGCCAGCGCGCAGATGTCGCCCGCGAATACCTTCTCGGCGGGTATCTGCTTCTTGCCGCGCAGTATGTAGATGGTTCCGGCCTTCTCAGTCTTGTCCGCGTTCGCGTTGAATAGCGCGGTCTCGGCGCTCAACGTGCCGGACATTATCTTGAATAGCGACAGCTTGCCCACGAACGGGTCGGCGATCGTCTTGAATACCTGCGCCGAGAATGGCGCATCCGGAGCGCACACGCGCGAATCCGCGTTGGAATCAGCCGGCTTGCGCGGATCGATGCCCTTGGCGGTCTTTCCGGCGGGGCTGGGCATGTATGACAGCAGCACGTCCAGCACAGCCGTGACGCCCGTGCCGTTCACGCCCGCGCAGCAGCATACCGGGACGACCGTGCCGTCGGCCACGCCTGCGCGCAGACCTTTTACAGTATCCTCGAGTGACAGCTCGCCTTCCTCGAAATATTTTTCCATTAAGGATTCATCCGCTCCGGCGGCGGCTTCGGTGATGGCTTCCTTGGCCTGTGCAATGGCGTCGGCCATGTCCGCCGGAATGGGCGCTTCCTTGATGGACTTTCCAGCGCCGGTATACGCCTTGCCCTCCAGCACGCTAGCCACCCCGGTAAAGCCCAACCCCTCGCCGATGGGCAGCGTGACGGGCACGACCGCCGCGCCATATCGATCCTGCAGCTGCGAAAGAATCTTCTGGAAGTTGGCGTGTTCGCGGTCCATCTGGTTGATTACGAAGCACTTCGGTACGCCGAACTTGGTCGAATAATCCCACGCCTTCTCCGTCCCGACTACCAAACCGGACACCGAACCCACCGAGATCAGCACGCCGTCCGCCACGCGCAGCGGACCCATCATCTCGCCGATGAAGTCGAAGTATCCCGGCACGTCGATCAGGTTGATCTTGCTGTCCTTCCACTCGACCGGGGCGACAGCCGCGCTCAAGGATATGCCGCGCTTGGTCTCCTCCGGCTCGAAGTCCGTCGTGGTGCCGCCATCCTCGACGCGGCCTTGGCGATCAATGGCCCCGGACGCGAACAGCATGGACTCGACCAGGGTGGTCTTGCCCTCGCTGCCGTGCCCGACGACGGCAATGTTGCGGATGCGCTCCGCCAGGTACTCTTTCATAAGTAAGGTTCCTCCCTGTCACATGATAAACTTAAGCTAACTGTAGCATTAACAGTATAAGCGTTTGAATTCCTTCAAACTCTCGTCCGCCGGCATCGTCGGCCTGTATTCCAGCCCGCACGCGCCTGTGTATCCCGCCTTGTCAGCCGCGGCGAATATATTGCGGTAATCATTCTCGCCGAACTGCAGGTCGATCCGTCCCGGATGCCCGGCGCAGTGCAGATGCGCGATGCAGTCCAAGTTATTGATTATGTTGGGTATAATGTTACCCTCCATAATCTGCTGATGGTATATGTCATACACCACCTTGACCAGCGGATGATCTACCTCGCGAACCAACTGGAATCCCTCGACCGCCTGCCATAGGTAGTAACCCTTATGATCCACGATGGTATTCAGCGGCTCGATCATGAGGATGATCCCCGTCTCTTCGAGTATCGGCACGGACGCCTTCAGCCCTTCGAGTATGCTCTCGTGCTGAGCAGCCCTCGGCGCGCCCGTGTCCTGCCCCACCTGTGTGATCAAGCGCGACGCGCCTACTTGCTTCGCAGCCTTACAACTCTTCGCTAAACCCTCCAGGAATTCCGGGCGCGCTTCCGGTGTCGTGAGGTTGAATGCCGTCGTGCACATGCTCAACAACTCAACCCCGGCTTGCTCGCACGCCGCGCACACCGCGTCCAGATCCAGGGTGGACCAGTTGTATGTCTCCGCGCAGTCAAAGCCCAGCGCGCCTATCTTCCCGATCGCTTCCGTGAACGGAATATTATTGTAGAAACATGGCACCGGTACGCAAAACCGCATACTGTTTCCCCCTTATAACCGGATGAGCTTGCCGGTCTCCATCGACAGGTTGGCGGCCAGACCCAGCTTCAGCGTCTTGATGCCGTCGCTGTACGGCGACTTGATGTGCGAACCATCGCCCGATTTCACGGCGTCGATGAACGTGCGATCCTCGGTGATCCCGTGCTCGAACGGCGCCTTGCGAATCTCGCGCGTCTCCTGCTTGGTCTGGAATGTCACCTTGCTCCGCAGCTGATAGTCGATGATGATATCCTCCATCGTGATCCTGATGCCGCTCCACGCCGGGCCGGACGCGTCCTTCAGATGGCACGCGCTGACCAACGTGGCGGTGTAATTATTCGCGAAACGTATGACCGCCGTCGAATGATCGTCCGTGTCGTAGCCTTCGCAATCCTCGGGCGTGACGATCCCGCGCGAACTGGTCGCGTACACGTCAATCGCCTCGCCGAACAGGTACCGCAGTCCATCCAGAATATGGATCGTCTGCTCGTAAAGCTGACCGCCGCACGTATCCTTCTTCAGCCACCACCATACGCGCGGTATGCCTCCTATCCACGCGCCATACACTAACCCGCCCGGCTTGTGCTTGGGCAGCTCCTCCTTGACGAGGTTGACGACGTCCAGGTAACGATCCTGGAATCCACAGGCTGTGATCAGGTTCTTTTCAGCCGCGAGCTTTACAATCTTCTCGGCCAGCTGGATATCCAGCGTCATGGGCTTCTCAACCAGGAACGGCAGCCCCAGGTCGATCGCGCGCAGCTCGGTATCCGTGTGCGCGGTGGGTTCGACGCAGATGTATACTGCATCCAGCGTCTTGGCGCTCTCATGGTCGTACAGGTCGGTGTGGTTCTGATACTTGCGCGCGGTGCCGCCGAACATCGCGGCCACCTGATCGCGCCGTTCCTCCTTGGGATCAGCGACTGCGACGACCTCTATGTCGTCGAAGTCCTTCAGGTTATTCGCGTGGAATCCCTTGCAGATGCCGCCGCAGCCTATCAAGCCCAGTCGTACCTTGTCCATATGTGATTCACTCCTTTTATAATTTAAGATAGCCGTTTCAATAATTCGACACCGCGAACGTTTCTCCTGCATTGACACACGCGCGATACGCGCGTATAATTGTTAGAATAGTTAAGGGGTGAACATTATGGTTCGGTATGTAATCCGAAGGGTGATCGTGGCGGCGCTGATGCTGCTGCTGATAGCGAGCATGACGTTCCTGCTGATGAACGCCGTCCCTGGCGGGCCGTTCCTATCCGAAAAAGCCCCGTCCCAGGCGACGCTGGATGCGCTCAACGCCAAGTACGGCCTGGATAAACCGGTCATGGTGCAGCTGGTCAACTATATAAAGGCGCTCATGCAGGGCGACTTCGGCGTAAGCTTCCGCATGCAGCGCAACAGGCCTATCACCGCCATCATATCCGAGATGTTCCCGATATCCGCGAAACTGGGCGTCGTCTCCATCCTGACCGCCGTAATATTCGGCATACCGATGGGCTGTATCGCAGCGTATAAGCAGGGCAAGACGGCGGATAACGCGCTAAGAGTTGTAACAACTTTGGGCATCGCCATACCGGGATTCGTGCTGGCCGCGCTGCTGCAGTATCTGTTATGCGTCAAGTTCCGCGTGTTCAGCTCCATGAGCGGCAGCCTGATAAGTCCTAAGCAATACGTGCTGCCCGTATTCGCGTTGAGCTTTTATCCCATGTGTTATATCGGACGGCTGATGCGCTCGAGCATGCTGGATGCTATCAATCAGGACTATGTACGGACCGCCCGCGCCAAGGGCGTGCGAACCCTGCCGCTGATATTCAAGCATACGATGCGCAACGCGGTCATACCCGTCATCACATACCTCGGCCCGCTGACAGCCTACACATTGACGGGCGGTTTCGTGGTGGAAAGCGTGTTCTCGATACCGGGGTTGGGCCGTTACTTCATACAATCTATACTCAATCGTGATTATCCATTGATAATGGGTACGACGATATTCCTGGCGGCTCTGGTGGTGATGATGAATCTGCTGGTCGATATCGCCTACAAGTTCGTCGACCCGCGCATCAATTTGGCTAAGGAAGCGGAGTGAGGACGTCAGGATGAAGAAGAATCCGTTATCCTTACAACTGGATGGCTATGGAGTACCATTATATCTGCCTGATGATTTTCAACTCGCGCCGGAGACCGACAAGGCGGACTTCATCGCCCAGCGCGCGCAGATCAGTTATTGGCGCGATGCGTGGCGGCGGTTGAGGCGCAACGTCGTGGCCATGGTTGCGGTAGCGGTGCTGCTGCTCACCATCCTGTTCGCGTTCGTAGGGCCTAGCCTCGTCCCCTACGGGCCGAATAAACAGATCCGCAAGAGCGAAAACCTCCACCCATTCACATATTCCCAGACGGAGCTGGATAGGATCGCGGCGGGAGAATCCGTATTCCCCCATCCATTCGGCACGGATACGCTGGGCCGCGACCTGCTCGCGCGCACGATGTATGCCACGCGCGTATCGCTGATCATCGGCGTATGCGCCGCCGCCATCGTGCTGATCATCGGCACGATCTACGGTTCCATCTCGGGATACTTCGGCGGCACGGCGGATTTCGTGCTGATGCGTATAGTCGATATCATTTATGCATTGCCGGATATACTGGTCGTATTACTATTATCCAGCGTGATTAAAGCCCCGCTGACCAACCTGCTCAATTCCAGCTCGAACGCGGCTATCAAGTCCCTCTCGGCGCTGGGATCGGGCATGATCTCCATCTTCATCGTCTTTGGACTGCTGTACTGGGTGGGGATGAGCCGCATCATCCGCGGCCAGGTGATGACGCTGAAGAATCAGGAATTTGTCACCGCAGCCCGCGCGCTGGGCGCGTCTCCGGCCAGGATCATCCGCAAACATCTGCTGCCCAACTGCATCGGCCAGATCATCGTTACCGCCATGATGCAGATACCGTCGGCCATATTCCTGGAGAGCTTCCTCTCCTTCCTGGGATTGGGCGTGAACGCGCCTACCGCGACGCTGGGCTCATTGTGTTCGGATTCGCTGGGCGGATTTCAGACATACCCGGCGCGGCTGCTGATCCCCAGTCTGCTTCTAAGTTTAGTAATATTATGTTTTAATCTGTTCGGCGACGGGCTGCGCGACGCCCTTGATCCGCGCATGAAGAGGTAGCGGATTATGGCACTGCTGTCGGTCAAGGATCTAAAGGTATCATTCTTTACGCCCGTGGGCGAGGTGAAGGCCGTCGGCGGTATATCTTACACGCTGGACGACCACGAGGTGCTGGGCATCGTGGGTGAATCCGGCTCGGGCAAGAGCGTCTCGGCATACTCGGTCATCGGCCTATTGCAACCGCCCGGACGCGTCGTCAGCGGCGGCATCGAATTCGAGGGTGAGAATCTGCTGGCGTATACGCCATCCCAGATGAGGCAGTTCCGAGGCAATCGGGTTTCCATGATATTCCAAAACCCGATGGTCTGCCTGAACCCCGTATATCCCATCGGCAACCAGCTGATAGAGGCGCTGCAGTGCCATACGAAGGTTCCGCTCGGCGAAGCCACCGACCGCGCCGTCGAATTACTGCGCAAGGTGGGCATATCCAACGCCGCGCGCCGCATGAAGCAATACCCGCACGAATTATCCGGCGGCATGCGCCAGCGCATCATGATAGCCATGGCGCTCATCTGCAACCCGCGCCTCCTCATAGCCGACGAACCGACAACCGCGCTGGACGTCACCATCCAGGCCCAAATACTGGATCTCATGAAGGAGCTGCAGAAGGACACGGGCATGGCGATCCTATTCATCACGCATAACCTGGGCGTAGTGGCCGACATCTGCGACCGTGTAGCCGTGATGTATGCCGGGCACATCGTCGAGCAGGGCACCGTGGATGAAATATTCTACGAACCGAAACACCCGTATACCATCGGCCTGCTGCGATCCTTACCACGGCTGGACGAAGTCGGACACGAGCGGCTGATCCCTATCCGTGGCACACCCGTCGATATGCTGAATCCGCCCGACGGCTGCCCGTTATCGCCGCGCTGCGACCGCTGTATGAATATTTGTCTGCGAGCGTATCCGGCCGACACGCGGCTAAGCTCCACCCATACGGTCAGCTGTTGGCTGCACCGCCAGGATTCGTCGGTGAAAGGCGGTGCGAAAGTTGTCTGATAAGTTTGTTGATAATCTGCTCACGGTAACTTCATTAAGGAAACATTTCCCTGTCAAGACAGGGCTGTTCAGCGCCAAGCGCGTGAAGGCCGTGGATGGTGTGGACTTCTTCATCAAGCGCGGTGAAACCCTCGGGTTAGTAGGAGAATCCGGATGCGGCAAGAGCACGCTGGGACGTTCCGTGCTGCGGCTGATGGAGCCTACCTCGGGTAAGATTGAATTCGACGGGGAGACAATATTCGACAGCAACGCGGCGCGTTCGCCCGATCCCAAGCCGCTGCGCCGCAAGATGCAGATCATATTCCAGGATCCGTCGGCGTCGCTGGATCCACGCATGACCGTCGGCGAGATCGTCCGGGAAGCATTGGACATCCACAACATCGGCAGCAGCCGTCAGGATCGCAACGACCGCGCGCGCGAACTGCTCACCCGTGTGGGCCTGAACTCCGAGCACGCGAACCGCTACCCGCATGAATTCTCCGGCGGGCAGCAGCAGCGCATCGGCATCGCCCGCGCGCTGGCCGTGGATCCCAGCTTCATCGTCTGCGACGAACCGATATCCGCGCTGGACGTATCCATCCAATCCCAGATCGTGAATATGCTGGAGGATATGCAGGCGGAACTGAACCTGACATACCTATTCATCGCGCACGACCTGTCCGTCGTCAAGCATATCTCCAACCGCGTAGCGGTGATGTACCTGGGGAAGATTGTCGAATTGGCACCCAGCGACGAGCTGCACCTGCATCCGCTGCACCCGTACACCAAGACGCTGATATCATCCGCGCCCATACCCGACCCCAAAAAATCCCGCGCGAATAAGCGCGTGATCCTCGAAGGCGATATCCCCTCGGCCATCGACCCGCCGTCCGGCTGTCGATTCCGCACGCGCTGTCCGTTAGCTACGCCCCAGTGCGCGGAAGTTGAACCGGAATTGCGCGAATTATCGCCGGGACACAGCGCCGCGTGCATGTTAATTTAGATTTGGATCGTTAGTTATAAAGAGAACCCCGGTCACAACGCCACCCGGCGTTTTGATAATATTAGTTATGAGGTGATTCATACCATGCGGGCGAAAAGACTGATCGCGGTGCTGGCGACGCTGGCGATGCTGTTCTCATTCGGCACATTCAGCCTGGCCGAATCCGAACCATTCACACTGACCCTGAACATCGCATCCGAACCCGCGACCATCGACCCGGCGCTCAACAGCGCGGTGGATGGCGCGGTAATGCTCAACCATCTGTTTGAAGGATTGGTTAAGCTGGTTGAAGTCGGCGATGGCGGCGCGGGCTGGGCCCCAGGCGTGGCCTCGAGCTGGGACATAACCGACGGCGAGAACGGCGAGAGCATCTGGACATTCCACCTGCGCGACGACGTACTCTGGTCGGATGGACAGACCGTGACGGCTAACGACTTCGTATACGCCTGGCGCAGGCTGGCGAATCCGGAGACCACGGCCGATTACAGCTACATGATCGAGACCGTCAAGGGTTGGTATGAGATTCAGGAAGGCGCCGATCCCGCGACGCTGGCTGTCAGCGCGCCGGATGACACCACCTTCGTTGTGACGCTGATCGCGAATACGCCATACTTCCTGGACGTGGCGGGATTCCCGGCGTGCTACCCAGTCCGCGAGGACGCCATCGAAAAGGCCGGCGACCAGTGGACGTTCAGCAGCGAAACGTACCTAACCAACGGGCCGTACAAGCTCGCCGAATGGGTACACAGCGAGAAGATCGTGCTGGCCAAGAACGAGAATTACTACGACTACGCCAAGCTGGGGCCGGCGACGCTCACGTTCACGCTGATGGACGATCAGAACGCCATCCTCAACGCGTTTGACAGCGGCGAATTGGATTACGCCGAGAATCCGCCCGTGGATCGCGTTCCCGACCTGATCGCATCTGGACAATTGGTTGTTGTGCCCTACATCGGCACGTATTATGTCGAATTCCAGACGCAGCTCGAGCCGTTCACCGATCCGAACGTGCGCAAAGCATTCAACCTGGCTATCGACCGCAACTTCATCGTCGAGAGCATCACCCGCGCTGGCCAGATGCCTGCGGATGGGTTCGTACCCAGCGGTATTTACGATGCTGAAGGCGCGGCTGGCGACGACTTCCGCACCCAGGGCGGCAGCTATTACAGCATAGCCGACGAGGATTACGAGGCCAATTGCGAAGAAGCGCGCGCGCTGCTCGCCGAGGCTGGATATCCGGGCGGCGAAGGCTTCCCGTCGGTGGTGTATCTGTACAACACCTCGGCGTCACACAAGGCCATCGGCGAGGCGCTGCAGTATATGTGGCAGGAAGAGCTGGGCGTATCGGTTCAGCTGCAGAATGAGGAGTGGAATACATTCCTGGAGACCCGCAAGCAGGGCAACTACTCCATCGCACGCGGCGGCTGGATCGCAGATTACAATGATCCCGCCACGTTCCTGGATATGTTCGTAACCGGCGGTGGCAACAACGATCCGCAGTATGACAACCCGGCATACAACGCCCTGATCGCCGAGATCAAGGCCGAGAATGATCCAGCGGCGCGCTTCGCCAAGCTGCATCAGGCCGAGGATATCATGCTCAAGGACGACTCGATCGTCGGGCCGATCTACTTCTACACGAATTCGTACATGCTGCACGAGGGCATCGGCGGCATCTACCGCAACACGATGGGCTTCACGATCTTCTCGTACGCGCACGCGGAATAAGGAGTGCGGTGATGAAGGGCCTCCGCTTGCGCGGAGGCCCTCTTTCGTTTTTCTTTTCACGTTTTCGCGCGTTTATTGGCATGCGGCGTTGCAATTATCCGCCCGATTCTCTATAATATCCCACGAGCCGACAAGCCGTCGCTCTATATTATGGGGAGGTGGGTTTTTCATGAGTACCCGTGCCAACGGAAGCCCCGCTGTGATTGGTTATCTGCCGGACGAAACCCCGTCGATTGGTAAGCTGATACTCTTCGCTTTCCAGCAGGTGCTGGTCATGTTCCCGGCGACGGTGACCGTCGCGCTGCTGACCGGCTTCCACGTATCGACGACGATATTCGCCAGCGGACTGGCGACGCTGGCCTTCCTGCTCGTCACTCAGGGGAAGATTCCGCTGTATTACGGCTCCAGCTTCTCATACATAGCGGCAATCGTGGGGATAACGGGCGCAACCAACTTCGGCCAGATTGCACCGGATTTGCTGATCAGCCAGGCGCAGTTCGGTATAATCTGCTCGGGTTTGGTATCGATCGTGGCGGGATTGATAGTATCCAGATTCGGCATCGAATCCATTGAGAAGGTGCTGCCGCCCACAATTACCGGATCCATCGCGCTGGTAATCGGACTGTCGCTGGCAGGCACGGCCATGACTAGTGTAGCCGGATTCTCATCATCACAAGTGGGAGTTGTGTCGGATGCCATCTATACGCGCGGCATATTGAGCGCAGCCTCGACGCGGATGTGGGTCGCGGCGCTGGTGACACTGCTGTCGACTATAATCTTCTCGGTATACTTGAAAGGCGTGTGGAGCCAGCTGCCCATACTGCTGGGCATTCTGGTCGGGTATGTGGTCAGCATCCCGCTGGGATTGATTGATTTTTCGGGCGTATTCAGCGGTGCGATTATCGCGGCGCCCCACTTCACACTACCCAAGGTCAGCGGTACGGCGGTGCTGGCGATCATGCCTATAGCCATCGCCACCATACCGGAATCCACGGCCCATCTGTTCCAGCTGGATATATATGTCAACGATTTGTCCAAGCGCAAGGGCAAGGGCAAGTACAATATCGCCGACAAGCTGGGCCTGAACCTGATCGGCGACGGCATAGGCGACATCGTAGCGTCGCTGTTCGGCGGCCCGGCCGGTACGAATTATGGCGAAAACATCTCGACGATGGCCATCACCCACAACTTTTCTGTCGTAATGCTGGCGGTCGCGGCGGTCATATCCATACTGCTGTCGTTCGTGCGGCCGTTATCCAACATAATCAACACGGTGCCCTCGGCGGTCATCAACGGCGCGTGCGTGTTCCTGTTCGGCGTGATCGCGGCGCAGGGCATAGCGATCATGATCAACAAAGCCGTGGACATGTTCGACGCACGGAATCTAGCCGTCATCGCGACGATCCTGATCATCGGCATCGGCGGATCGTTCGGCTTCCCGAATGGGATGATACCCGTGTTCGGCGCGCAGCTGCCGGCCATCGCCACCGCCGCGCTGTTCGGGATTATTCTGAATCTGGTGTTGTCGGTTAACAGGAAAACGGCGTGATCAATTCATAATACGACAAACCCCACCGACTGCAAGCGGTGGGGTTTGTTAACGTCTAAATCCCCGGCATCACATTCCCGCCACAGACAGGGATGTACGCGCCCGTAATGTACCCCGCAAAATCCGACGCGAGGAACAGCGCCGCATTAGCTATCTCGATATCCTCACCGCGACGCTTCAGCGGAATCTTGGCCTCGGTCTCCGGCGGATGCTCAGTGCCGTTCGCCCGATCCCGGTCGGAGATCATCCAGCCCGGCGCAACCTGATTCACCGTCACGCCGCTGTAACCGATCTCCTTGGCCAGCGTGCGGTATATGCCGTCCATGCCGCGCTTGGCTGCTGCATACGCGCCGGACCCGGCCGCGCATAGCATTGAGCATTCCGTGTTAATGCCAATGAACCGCCCGTACTTTTTTTCGATCATATCCGGCAGGAACGCCTTGGCCATCAGCACATTATGCATGGTGCACGTCCTGAACTGGTCGGCGAAATCCTCAAGCGGTTGGTCGAGGATATGCTTCCAAGGGTACTGGCTGACGGCATTGTTGACGATAATCTGCGGCATACCCAACCCGTTTGCGACGGCATCGCGCATGGCCAAAACGTCCGCCTGTTGGGTTATGTTCGCCTGGACGATCATGCCTTTAACGCCTGCGGATTGAACCTCGGATAACAATGATTCCGCCATAACCTTGTTTTTCAGATAATGAATGGCGACATTCGCGCCGCTTTTTGCGAACTGCCGCACCATAACGCGGCCCAGGTCGCTCGTACCACCCGTCACCAGCACCGTCTTGCCGTCAAACCGTATATCCATACGCGCCTCCTATAACAATTCTGCTGATTATACTGCCGATGGTATTGTAACGCTTACTCAAATGGATTACAATACACATAATCAACAACAAGGAGGCAGCCATGGATACAACCAGAATCGATACCATTCAAGCCATCATGACCCGTTACTCCTGCCGCGCGTTCATCAGCAAAGCGCCCTCGCAAGCTGACCTTCAGACGATCGCGCTGGCCGCAGCCGCCAGCCCCAGCGGTATGAACCGCCAACTCTGGCGCATTGTCGTCGTCACGAACCCGTCTCTGCTGGCCGACCTCGAAGCCGAAGGCATGAAGAATCTCGCCGTGTACCCCGACAAGACCGCTTATGATCGTATAATGTCGCGCGGCGGCAAGCTATACTACAACGCCCCGTGTATGATAATCGTCCCGATTAAGACGGGCAATCCCCCCGGCGCGGAATACTTCGACTGCGGCATTGTATCGGAAAATATCGCGCTCGCGGCGGCTGGGCTTAACATCGACAGCCTGATATGCGGCCTTGCAGCGTTCTCGTTTAACGGTGAACGCGGCGCGGAATTCAAACAACGTCTGGGATTCCCGGAAGGTTATGAACTGGGGATCGCGGTGCTGCTTGGTTACGCCGAGAATCCAGGCGGTAAGCCGCATGAACCGGACCTGAGCAAGATATCCTACATCCCATGAATATCATCAACATGATACTGCGCATCGCGCTGGCCGTTTTCGCCGGAGGCGTCGTCGGGTTCGAGCGCGAGCATCACAACCGCCCGGCTGGATTGCGCACGCATATCCTCGTCGGCCTTGGCGCGGCGATCGTCGCGCTGATCGAATCCAGCAACACGGATTTCATCGCGACGATGAGCATCGGCGCGGTGAATGTATCCGTGGGGCGGATGACGGCGCAGGTGATCAGCGGCATCGGCTTCCTTGGCGCCGGAACGATATTGGTGCACAAGCACAGCATCACGGGGCTGACGACCGCGGCCTCGCTCTGGACGGTCGCGTGCCTGGGCATCGCGGCCGGGTATGGGTACATCGAAATCTGCTTGATAGGGGCCAGCTCCACACTGCTAGTGCTCACAATGATCCGGCGCATGCTGCCCGTCAAGGAGCATCACAGCGTGGAGCTGACATTCTTGCACTGCGCGGATATGTCTGATAACATAAAGGAATTGTTGGGTCAACACCATCTGCGCGTGTTGAGCGTTAACTATACCGCGATGCGTCATGAGAATCACACCGAATGCACACATGTGTATTCGCTGGAATTCCCGGCGCACTTTGATTTCGAGTCGTTCTTCCAGGAGGCGCTGGGCATGGACGGCATGTTGAGCGTTAAGATGAATGACGATTGAAAATAACTACGGGGCGGATTTATTATCCGCCCCATTTTGTTGAATTCCTAAAACGTTAACCCAACGACGCGGCTTGAGCCTCCAATGTCTGGAGCATCGCGCGGCGGGTCTGAAGCTTCTGGCGCTCATCCTCAATCAACGCCGCCGGAGCTTTGCTTGTGAACCCTGGGTTGTTAAGTTTGGCCTCACTGCGCTCTATCTCCTGACGAACCTGAGCCAACGCCTTGGTGAGGCGTGCGCGTTCCTTGGCAATATCTACCAATTCTCCCAACGGGATAAATATCTGCGCCACCGCTGTCACCGCCTTGGCCGATTGAGGCGGCGCTTCGTCATTGCTCGACAGTATCCGCACCGATTGAGCGCCAGCCAGCCGCTCGAATATGGGTGCGGCCTCCGTCAGCGCGCCGCTCCAACCCTCGGCGGGCAGCAGATCCAGCCGCGCCTTGTGGCCGGGTGCCACGCCGCGTTCCAACCGCAACGCGCGTACCGTCCGTACTATATCGATCACGCCTTCCATCCGCGCCGCTTCCTCTGGGAAGTTCAGGCTGTCATCGGCTGTCGGCCACTCCGCCTCGATCAGCAGCCCATGTTTGCCCGGCAGCGGCAGCAATCCGTAAATCTCCTCCGTGATGAAAGGCATGAACGGATGCAGCAGCTTCAGCAGCCCATCCAACAGAAACGCCATTATTGCGCGCGCTTTTTCCTTGGCTGCGATGTCGTCGCCAAATAGCGCGGGTTTGGACAGCTCGATCGTCCAGTCGCAGAACGCGTTCCACGTGAATTCATACAACGCTTGCGCCGCCAGGCCCAGGTCGTATTCCCGCAGACGCCGCGTCACCTCGCGCACTGTCTCGCCATACCGTGTGAGAATCCACTTATCCGCCAATTCCAGCTTGAAGCCCTCAATGGATGCAGGCTTGTCGCCTAAGTTTAAATTCACGAAGCGCGCGGCGTTCCACAGTTTGTTGGCGAAGTTGCGCGCCGCCTCTGACTTCTCCGCTGAAAACCGCAGGTCGTTGCCTGGCGAAACGCCCATAATCAGCGACCAGCGCAGCGCGTCCGCGCCGTATTGGTCAATGATCTCCTGCGGATCGATGCCGTTGCCCGCAGATTTCGACATCTTTGCGCCATGCGCGTCGCGCACCAACCCGTGGATGAGCACGGTGTGGAAGGGCGTCTCGCCCATCTGATCGATGCCGGAGAATATCATCCGGGCGACCCAGAAGAATATGATATCATAAGCGGTCACTAGCACGCTCGTCGGGTAAAAGTAGCGCAGGTCCTCGGTATCCTGCGGCCATCCCAGCGTTGAAAACGGCCATAACGCTGAAGAAAACCACGTATCCAGCACATCCTCATCCTGCCGAAGCTCCGTCGATCCGCACGATTCGCACCGCTCGGGCTTTGAGCGCGCCACCACCATCGTGCCGCATTCGTCGCAGTAGTACGCCGGAATTCTGTGCCCCCACCACAACTGACGCGATACACACCAGTCGCGGATATTCTCCATCCAGTTGTAATACGTCTGCATGAACCGCTCCGGCACGAACTGCGTCTTGCCTGTGCGGACGACCTCGAGGGCGGGTTCGGCCAGCGGCTTCATCTTCACGAACCATTGCAGCGATGTGATCGGCTCGACCGTATGCCCGCGGCGTTCACACGTCCCGACGTTGTGGGTATATGGCTCCACCTTAACCAGAAGGCCCAGCCGTTCCAGTTCGGCCACAACCTGTTTGCGTGTCTCCTCCGTAGTTAGACCCGCGTACGGTCCGGCGAATTCGTTCATGGTGCCATCATAGTTCATTACTCGTAATATTTCTAAGCCATGGCGCTGCGCCACCTCGAAGTCATTCGGGTCGTGCGCGGGCGTCATCTTAACACAACCCGTGCCGAAGGCTGGATCGACGTACTCATCCGCGACCACCGGGATGATCCGATTGAGGATGGGCAGGCGCACATGCTTGCCCGCCAAGCCCGCGTAGCGTGGATCGTTCGGGTTGACGGCCACGCCCGTGTCGCCGAGCATCGTCTCTGGGCGCGTCGTCGCGACGATCACATCCGCACCCTCTATGCCAGGATAACGGATATGCCATAAGAATGACGTCTGCTCCTCATACTCCACCTCGGCGTCGGACAACGCCGTCTGGCATTGCGGGCACCACTGTATGATGCGATCAGCACGGTATATTAGCCCCTTATCATACAACCTGCAGAATACTTCGGTGACGGCTTCGCTTAACCCGGTGTCCATCGTGAACCGTTCGCGCGACCAGTCGCAGGATGCGCCCAGCCGCCGCAGCTGCCGCACGATCCGGCCGCCGTACTCATCCCGCCAAGCCCACGCGCGCTTGAGGAATCCCTCGCGGCCCACGTCCTCTTTCGACAGGCCTTCCTCGTGCATAGCATCGAGAATCTTCACCTCGGTGGCAATCGACGCGTGATCGGTGCCGGGCAGCCAGAGCGTCGGATCGCCCAGCAATCGGTGGAAGCGCGTGAGCACATCCTGGATGGTGTACATGGCGTGGCCCATGTGCAGCTGCCCGGTGATGTTGGGCGGCGGCATCACGATCGTGAACGGCTTCTTGGCCGGGTCGATCTTCGGCTTGAAGTAGCCGCCATCCTCCCAGATTTTGTAAAGCCGCGCCTCTATCTCCGTCGGCTGGTAATTCTTTTCCATTTCCATAATCTAGCCCTCCTCATAAACAGTTCGTCACAATAGTTCTTAAACATAAAAACACCACCCAGTCCCAAAGGACGGAGCGGCTCCGTGGTACCACCTTTATTACGCATTCATAATAGAATACGCTCTCAATACGCGTTAACGGGCGTAACCCGCGTGGCTTAATGAATTCAGCCGCATCCTCGGAAGCGACATTCTGCGCCAACCAACCGCAGCGGGCTTACAGCCGACGGCCCGCTTTCTCTATCGGGATTGATACGCGTACTCCTCTTCGTCTACGGATCCTATTTTACAATTATATGCCGGCCAATGTCGGTGTGTCAATATCGGCATAATTCACAAATGTATTTTGTAATAATAAACTAATATAGCTTTATCCAGCCGCCCTAATCTCCGACACCTTCCTGTTCTTGATCATCTCAATTACAGTCCCGGCTATCTCGGTCTTGAGGAGCAGCAATAGCACGGCGTAGACGATTACAGCGAATCCGACCAGCCCTGCCAGCGATACCAGGCAGGTCAGATACGATCCGCTCATGAGCGGCAGCATTATACTCCCGAGCAATACTACTATCGTCATAACTATTACGGCCGCGCCGAGCTTCAACCATTCTTTAATAGAATATATACTTAATGATCCCAATTCTTTACGCAAATATATATAATATGCTACCATCGACGCCATCCCACTCACGCTCGTCGCCAGCGCTAAGCCTCTATATTGAAGCGGCCCAATAAATGCGAATATGCATATAACATTCAGCGCAACCGAACATGCCGAGAGGATGGCCGGAAGGAGGTCGCTGAAAAAGTCTTCGCAAAGGCAACATAAAAAACCGTCAAAGCATTGACCTTTGGCGGTTTTTGTGTTATGATAGAAGTATCGAAACAAGATAAAGAGGAGGTTGCTAAAATGCTTAGAGATAACGGACAGATAAAGATTTCAGAATATCGAAGGTTATATAATGTAATAGTTCCTACGGATAATTTATTACGTAGAATCAAAGAGAATATAGACTTCAGTTTTGTAAATCCAATGCTGAAGGAGAGTTATTGCGAGCATTTTGGACGTCCCGCAAAAGAGCCAGAAATGATGTTCAAGCTCATGTTTTTGAAGAAAATTGACGATTTATCGGATGAGGAATTGGTTCAAAACGCAAGGGTAAACATGGCCTATAAATATTTTTTAGACTTAGACCCGGAGGACGAAGTAATTCATTCAAGTCTTTTGACAAAGTTCAGGAAACTGCATATAACTCAAGATGTATTGGAAGAAATGCTTGCCGAAACAGTGC